>JACPGD010000396.1 GCA_016182645.1 Candidatus Hydrogenedentota bacterium
GGCCTGAAACCGCCCCCGGCGTTCGAAGGCAGGAACTTGTTGGCCCGGTAAAGTGTGTCGTTCCGCAGCCCCTGCGGGGCGTCCGCGCGTAGTCGGGGGTAAACCTAGAAAAGACATTTGCATCGCAGATTACGCAGATATTCGCAGATGGGCATGAAGTTTTTTGTCTGTTCGGGTGAAACCATCTTGGTGAAGCACTGGATTGGATTCCGATCCACAAATAATCGCATCAACTCATGAGTTTTCAGGATGATACTGCCATTGGTATCTGCGCATATCGGCGTCATCTGCGATTGGACTGCTGTCTTTAGGATAAGGCGCAGCGAAACCCCCGGACGTTGAAACGTGCTCCACTCTCCCCGGCTCGCGGCCGCTCCTGCGGGGCTAGGGGGCATCACACAGATTTACGGTAGCCTATTTCTGGAAATAGCCCGCTAAGTACCGTCGGCGGCTGGACTTCACTGGGCCGCCGGGGGGTGCTGGCATCGGGTTTTTCAATTTTTTCATTGACAATTTCGCTCGGATGTGCTATTCGAGAAAAGCTACATTTCTCATAATCGAGTTGACATGGAGGAAACAACGCTCTGAATAGAAGGGTTAGCCGCCCATGGCGCGAGTGGATAAAAAGCAGTATGTAGCAGAACTTGGGTAGTGTTCCTGTACTTCCTTGCAATTGTTCCGAAGTAGTCGTTATCCGAACTTTAGGGAGACAACGCAATGAAAAAGCACGGTTTTACCCTGATCGAACTGCTGGTGGTGATTGCCATTATCGGGATACTCGCGGCAATCCTCCTGCCAGCCCTGGCGCGTGCCCGCGAAGCAGCGCGCCGCTCCTCCTGCCAGAACAATCTGAAGCAGTGGGGCCTCGTGTTCAAGATGTTCGCCAATGAGTCCAAAGGCGAGAAGTGGGTCACCCGCTACTGCCAGTACAACCGGGACGTCGCTCAGGTGGTCGGGCCTGGTTTCAGCAGAAGCCTGTGGCAAGGTCCGGACGGGCTGTATGTGTTCCCCGAATACCTCAGCGACCCGCTGATTGATGTGTGCCCGTCGGACGGCGAGTCGCACAGCGCAATCAAGCAATACGGCGCCGAACGGATGAAGTGGTGCACGACCCAGCAAGGCCCGATGCACTCGTCCTGGGCGTCTTATGCCGGCCATATTCTGAACGGCGCGCCCATTGGCACCTGCCCCCAGGGCCAAACGGGCATCGTGAAGCAAGTACTCCGCTGCCCGGGCTGGTCCTACAGCTACACGGGCGTCCTGATCGAGCCGGAATGGACCACCACGGTGGAAGACATCCAGGGCTTGAGCTTTGCCCTGAATGGTGGGCATTGGGAGACCCTGGGCGTGACCAGCGGAGTATCCTGCTGGGACCATCTGGGACCCTATTCCGGTGATCCTGACATTGATTTGCCGAACTCCGGCGAAGTCACGCTGCACAAACTGCGCGAAGGCATCGAGCGTTTCCTGATCACCGACATCAATAACCCGGCGGCCACCGCGCAGGCGCAGTCCACGGTATCGGTGTACTTCGACACGACCCGGGCCTTCTTCGGCGATCCCGGGACAGAGGGCGCGCTTGACCCGAACGAGTTCAACCACGTTCCGGGCGGCGGCAATCTTCTGTTCATGGACGGCCACGTTGAGTTCGTGAAGTACCCGGCGGCCGCGGGCGACCCGGTCCACTGGCTGTTCACACAGTTGACGGTCACGCAGGCGTATTTCTAGACCGTTTGCGCGCGTAAGACAAATGACAGGTTGGTGCGGCGGCCTGGCCTGGGGGCCAGGCCGCCGCTGGTGCAATCAGCAGTAGTTGAAAGCCGACAGGGGCTGACAGAGGATGAGGATAAGGAAGATGAAACGCTTTTTACATTTTGGATTGGTGGCGGCCATGGTCCTGACGACGCTAAGCATCTCGGCGGTTTCGCTGGGCTGCATGGGCGACCGGAGCTTGCAGGAACGCAGCGAGAAGATGGACGAAGGCTTTGAGAAGCAGATGCGCGGCTCAGGGCGCCGCGCGGAAATTGAAGAAGAGTTGGCTGAGGAAGCCGCCGCCCGCGCGGCCCAGGAAGGGCAACCCGCGCCTCAGGAAGAGCAGGCGCCCGCGGAACAGCCGCAGTAGCAAGCACTCGTTGCGGAAACTGTCACTGGGAGGGCGAGCGTACCCGCGAGCCGGTTAAGCGCCGCGAGAAACGGGAAGTTTCACGCCTTGGCAACCGGCTCGCGGGTACGCTCGCCCTCCCGTGACGATTTCCTTGTATCCGCAACAGAAACCAACAAGGCCGGCCTCCAAAAGAAAGAAGAGCGCCATGCCAGGGACATGGCGCACTCTTCGGAGGTAGATCCTGGGAACCCTGCGCCTGTTTTAGTGAACGGTGGGATAATCCGTTCGAGCGACTGGTTTCCAGGGACTTGCGACATCCTTGTCTGGTTTGACGCCGCAACATCCGTGTTTTGGCGGGTACAAGTATTCTATCGGCAGGGTGGTGGAAACCTTTAGCTTGAAGCTCGCGCCCGAATCCCCATCTGGCCGGATCGGTCTGAAAACAGCAGTCCAATCGCAGATGACTCCGAGGTAGGCAGATGCAAACGGCAGTATCCTCCTGAAAATTCAGGAGTTGATGCGATTATTTGTGGATCGGCATTAAATCCAGTGCTTCATCAAGATGGTTTCGCCCTGCCGGTCAAAAAAGTCCTGGCACATCTGCGAATATCTGAGTAATCTGCGATTCAAATGCTTTTCCCAGGCTCAGGCAGCCGGCGATACGGTCTCGGGAACTACGCGCACCAGGAGACCGCCATCTTCCCAGGCTTCCTCATGATTTGCCCACCGCTTGAGGAAGCGCTGCATGCGCTTGGGCGAGGCCGTGAACAGGGGATAATCATCCAACGCCTTAAGTTGTGTATGAGGCGCCCAGAGCCGGTGCTGCTCGATACGGTCTTCGAGCCAGTCAAAATCGAGTACGAAGAGCTGAATACCCGCATCGCTGAAGGCCAGGCGCAGGAAGAGGTGGACTGGAACCAACTGGAGTTCCAACAGTCTGTCTCCTTCGGGCAGGCCCTCCGCCCGTTGGACCAGCAGATCGAGAAAATAGTGTTCGCCGAGCTTGACCAGATGGCCGGCATACTCCATTTCGGTCTCGTCCTCCTTGACGCTCACGGTATAGGATTTGCCCTCGCCCCTCGCGAAGCGCCAGGTCAGGGCGTCTTCTTCGGCCTTCCACTCCCCCTCGAGTCTCGGCTCGCAGACGAGCACATCGTCTGTGTAGATCGGCTGGAGTGATAGCGGGATACAGCCGCCCAGTATGGCCAGAATCGCTCCCAGCATGGTCCAGTGTTTGAGGCGCATGACTTGTTCCCTCCATTGCGGTGAGCAGACACAGTATAGATGCTCACCGGCCCTGGTTGGTGTCCATAATTCTGGCGAGACAATTGCCGAGTGCCTCAAAGGGTCGTCTCGCCCGGCCCCTCGTTAAGGTGCTCTTCCATTTGGTGGAGATAATCCCGCACCTGGTTACTGTCAGGCTGGAGGGCGAGCGCCTGGCGCAAGTAGTGCACAGCATCGTGCCAGGCGCTGCGGTTGGCGGCGAGGACGCCGAGGTTGCGCCAGGCGTCGGCGAGTCCGGGGGCGCGCTGAACGGCCAGGAGGAGGGCCTGTTCGGCTTCCTGGGGCTTGCCAAAAAGGGACAGGGTCGCGCCGAGATCTTTGAGGTATTCGCCGCTGGCGGGGTCGAGGCGCACGGCCTCGCGAAAGGCCGCCACGGCGTTGCGGTAGTCCCCGAGTTCCGCGTATTGACTGCCAAGTTCCGCGTGTGCCTGGGCGTCGCCCGGCCGCTCCGCCACCTTGGCCCGGCCCAGTTCCACATACAGTTCCTGTTTGCGCCGAATGTCGTCCGGCGCGCGCAGGAGCGGATAGTGGTAGATGGGAATGTCCGCCTGTTCGATGGCGATGCCCAGGCGCGCCAGGGAGGGGGTCACCAGCTCGTGGACGCGGTTCTCGAAGCAGACCCCGGGCAGGCGTGGAAACAGACGCACCTTGACGCTGGGAAACCACCCGGCAAAGCCGCGGGCGGCGGGGTCGCCGGCGGGCGCGGGCACGAAATCGCTGATACCCTGCGCATTCGTGAAGTTGCGCGTGGTGAAGCGAAAACAGTGCGTGGGCGGTGCGCTGATGAGCGCGCGCAATCGCGGAAGATCTTTCGCGGCGAGGCGTTCGTCGGCGTCGAGCACGAAGACCCAGTCCCCGGTGCACAGATCGAGCGAGGCGTTGCGGGCCATGGCGAAGTCGTTGTTCCACGGGAAGACGGCGGTGCGGCAACCGTGCGTGGCGGCGATGGCGAGCGTTTCATCGTCCGACCCCGTGTCCACGACGCAGATTTCATCCGCGGCGGGGGCAATGCAATCAAGGCACTCGGGCAGGAGGGCGGCCTCGTTGCGTACGATCATGGCGATGGAGAGCCGCGGCGCCACGGTCAGCCGGTCTTCTTGCCGGGTGCTTCCGGCGCAGGGTCGGGCGGCGTGCGGGGGGCGACCGCCCCCGCTGCGACGAGGGCGTCGTAGACAGTGCGCTCGACGGTATCGCCGCTGGTGACAAGGCGGACGCTGCCGTCCAGGATGACGGCGTACTGCCGCACCATGCGCCGCCCGCGCTTGATCTTCGCTCCCTTGATCATCATGTCGTAGTCAATATAGTACAGTTCAGGCGCGGGCGCAGGGTGGCTGGGGTGCGTGTGAATATGGGGCGGACGCCGCCGTTTACGGAACAACACGGGACATTCCTCTTTCCACCCTTATGTTAGCGAACCCGGCACTACCAAGAGAAACCGCGGGAGGGTTCATAAACAATCTGATTGCCTCGTCCGTCCCGCGACAGTATCATACAGCCGCCATGAAGCAGGTGCTCGTTAAAAGCGGGAAGGTGTATATCGAGGACGTGCCATGCCCCGCCGTGGCGCCGGGGATGGCGCTGGTCCGTGTCAGCCATTCGTTAATCAGTTCGGGGACGGAGTCTGGCTTCGTGAGTGAGGGCGGCGCGGCAGGCTTTCTGCTCAAGAAGGCGCGCGACCCGCTGAACGTCGAGAAGGTAAAGCGCAAGATCGCGAGCGTGGGGGTGAAGGGGACCATCGACCTGATCCGGAGCAAGGTGCTCGAATTTCAGGCGCCGGGCTACAGCACGGCAGGGGTGGTGATCGAGTGCGGCGAAGGAGTGACGGGATTCCGTGCGGGCGATCGGGTGGCGTGCGCGGGCGTGGGCTACGCGAGCCACGCAGAGTATAACCTCGTTCCTGAACAGTTGCTGACGCCGCTGCCGGATGAAGTTTCGTTCGAGGAGGGCGCGTTTGTGGCCCTGGGCGCGATTGCGTTGCAGGGCGTGCGCCAGGCCGCGCCGGCGTTGGGGGAGACGATCGTCGTGCTGGGGCTGGGACTGCTCGGCCAACTGACGGCGCAACTGCTGCGCGCGGCCGGCTGTCATGTCATCGGCTGCGATCCGCTCGCGCCGAAGCGGGAACTGGCCCAGCAACTGGGCGCGGACGCCGTGTGCACGCCGGAGGAACTGCCCGGGCTTGCCGGTGAGTTGAGCGGCGGCCATGGCGCGGACGCGGTCATCATCTGCGCGGCGTCCAAGACGAGCACGGTCACGAGACAGGCGTGCGACGTGTGCCGGCAGAAGGGGCGCGTGGTGGTCGTGGGCGCGGTGGGCCTCGAACTCGAACGCGAGCCACTCTATCTGAAAGAAATCGACTTCCGGCTGTCGTGTTCCTACGGTCCGGGCCGCTACAACCCCGCTTATGAAGAGCGCGGGCTGGACTATCCCATTGGCTATGTGCGCTGGACCGAAGGCCGGAACATGAGCGAATTCCTGCGGCTCGTGGCGGAACAGCGGGTGCGCGTGCGCGAACTTATCACGTCGGTGTCGGCGGTTGACGAGGCGCAGCGTGCGTACGACGCCGTGCTCAAGGGTGAAGGGGCCGCCATTGCGGCGCTGCTGCGCTATGACATGGAATCGTCCCCGGCCGCGGAGCTGCGGCGAACGCTGGTGCTGAAAGCCGCGTCCCCCGTGGCGGGTTCCCTCGGGGTCGCGGTCATTGGTGCGGGCGCTTTCGCCCAGGGGTATCACTTGCCCAACCTGAAAAAGATTTCCGGCTGCCACCTGGAAGCGGTGGTGGCCAAGACGGGCAGCAAGGCGAAGCAGGTGGCGGAGCGGTTTGGGGCGCGCTATTGCACGACCGATTATCGCGAGGTGCTGGCGGATGAGCGCGTGCAAGCGGTCCTCATCGCCACGCGGCACAACCTGCACAAAGAAATTGCGCTGGCGGCCGTGGAGGCCGGGAAACATGTGTTTGTGGAGAAACCCCTCGCCCTGACGGCGGAAGACGCGCGGGAAATCGTGGACGCCGTGGCCCGCAAGGGCGTACTACTGACAGTCGGGTTCAACCGCCGCTTCTCTGAGTATGTGCGGCTCTTGAAGAAGGCGTTTGACTCCAGTGCGCCCGGTCCCAAGACCATTCTGTACCGCTGCAACGCCGGGGCGTTGCCCAAGGGCCACTGGGCGGCGGATCCGGTCGAGGGTGGCGGACGCATCTTGGGCGAGGCGGTACACTTCTATGATTTCTGCTGCTGGCTGGTGGGGAGTGCGCCGGTGAGTATCGAAGCACAACGGCTTGGTCCTTCCGGTGCGGCGGAGGAGGACGACGTGACCGCGCTGTTGCGGTTTGCGGACGGCTCGCTGGCGACCGTGGCGTATTGCACCACGGGCCACACGCTACTGGGCAAGGAACGCATCGAGTGCATGGGAAGTGGCGGTGCATTTGTGATTGAAGATTTCAAACGCATTGTGTTTCCCCCCGTTGGCGAGAAGGCATTCGGCAAGCGCGAAGACAAGGGCCAACGCCAGATGCTGGAGCATTTCATTCGCGCCGTGCGCGGCGAAGGCCCCTTGGAGGTGACCGCGGAGGACGGCTTGCGCGCCACGCGCATTGCCTGCGAGGTGCTGCGGGCCGCGCAGCGCGGCCCGGTTGTAGCCGGGGCTTCCAGCCCCGTTCCCCTCACGTCACACGAGCCAGGGGCCATGTAGTGAAGATTTGCCTGCTGAATGTCCTGCATGAGCCTTACGACAAACGGGTTTTCCAGAAAATTGCCCGCAGTCTCGTCGGCGCGGGACACGAAGTAACTTCAATTTGCCCTGTAGTCGCGGCGTCCCCGCCGCGTCTCTCAGTGCCTACACAGGAATCCCGGGGACGCGACAAGGACGTCGCGTCTACTAAGGACGGTGTTCATTTTCAGTACATCCCTGCCGCGAACTCGCTGCCTCAGCGGCTGGTGAGCGTGGCGCGGCTGGTGGTCAAAGGCCGGCGCGTCCCGGCGGACGTGTACTATGCGCCGGAACCCGAATCCTGGGTGGCCGCGCTGATCCTGAAGGTTTTCACGGGGCGCAAGGTCGTTTTCGACATGCACGAACATGTGCCCACGGAATTCGCCAAGTTCTTTCCTAAGTTTGCGCAGCCATTCATGACACAACTCACTGCTCGGTTCATGCGGATCTTTGCACGTCTTACGGACTATGTCATCCTCACACGCGAGAGTTTCGAGCCGTTGTGGGCAGGACTGCGCGTGCCGCGCGTCGTCGTGCTGAACACCAACCATCTCCAGCCGGCGTGCAGCGAAGTGCCCGAGGAGTTGCGCGGACGCTACGCGGGGAAGCCTGTTATCATCCACCAAGGCATTTTTGGCGACGTGCGCGGTTCCTATCAGCTCTTGGACGCGATGAAGCTGCTCGTGCGCGAAATCCCGGAACTGCTCTGCATCATTCTTGGCCGCTACGAATACGGTAGCGAGACGCATTATCGCGGCGCCATTCTGGCCGCGGGATTGAATGAGCACATGGATCTGCTCGGGGTCGTGCCCTATGAGGAAGTGGCCGCGCACATTGCGGTGGCGCGGGTGGGCTTGATCCTGTTTCAGCCCGGTCCACTCAACCACACGCTGGCGATGCCGCACAAACTGTTCGACTACATGCGGGAGGGGAAACCGGTGGTGGCGCCAGACTTCGCCGTCGAAGTGGCGCGAATCGTGCGCGAGGCGGACTGCGGGCTACTCGTGGATGTGGCGCAGCCCGAGAAGATTGCCGCGGCGGTCCTGTTTCTGTTGCAAAACCAGGCCGAGGCGGCCCGTCTGGGCACCAACGGCCGGCGGCTCGTCGAGGAGAAATACAACTGGCAGGCGGAAGAACAGCGGCTGCTGCGGGCGTTCGAGAGTTTACAAAGAAAAAACACGGACGGACACGGACAGACACGGACAAGAACGGACAACTGAGTCATGTGTGGGATTGCAGGCATAGCCGGGGCCGTGGACGAGGCGTTGATCCGGCGTATGACCGGCACCCTGGCGCACCGCGGGCCGGACGATGAGGGGTTCCATCTCGGCGAGGGCGTGAGCCTGGGACACCGCCGCCTGAGCATTATCGATATCGAAGGTGGCCACCAGCCGATGGCGAGTGCCGATGGCAGCTTGTGGCTTGTCTACAATGGCGAAATCTATAACTATCCCGAATTAAAGAAAGACCTCGAGGCGCAGGGCCGGATTTTCGCTACGCACTGTGACACCGAAGTTATCCTTCACGCTTACGCGCTGCACGGCGATGCTTGCGCGCAGCAGTTTCAAGGGATGTTTGCCTTTGCGCTGTGGGACGCGCCGCGACGCCGCCTGTTCTTGGCGCGCGATCCCCTCGGGGTGAAGCCGCTCTATTATGCACTGGCCGGTTCGCGCCTGTACTTCGCTTCCGAAATGAAGGCGCTCTTGTGTGTCGACGAAATCTCGCGGGCACTCGACCTCGAAGCGCTCGACGACTACCTCACCTATCTTTACACCGTGCCGCCGCGCACGATGTTTCAGGGCATCCGCCAACTGCCGCCGGGACATTACGCCACTTGGGAGGACGGCAGATGGTCTGTCCAGCGCTATTGGCGCTTGAAGGTGGGAGGGGAAGAACACACTGAGGAGGAATGGCTGGAAGAGGTCCGCCGCGCCCTTGCCGCAACCGTCCAGAAATACATGTTGTCGGACGTGCCGCTGGGCGCCTATCTCAGTGGCGGTCTCGACTCGGCCACGATCGTCTCGCACATGCGCGACTCGGGGCCTGTGCAGACCTTTACCGTTGGGTTCACCGGGGAAGGCAACCTGTATGACGAGACTGGCGAGGCGGCGGCGATGGCGCGGCACCTGGATACAGAGCACCACTTGCTGCGGGTCCAGGCGGACGTGACGGAGTTGCTGCCGCGCATCGTCCGGCACTTCGACGAGCCGTTTGGCAATCCCACGGCGTTGCTTGCCTATGCCATCGCGGAACTTGTGCGAAAGCACGTGAAGGTCGTTCTCAGCGGGGATGGCGGCGACGAAAGCTTTGGCGGCTATCCGCGCTATGCAGGTGTGGCCCTGGCCGAGCGGTATCGCAAATTACCACGCCAGTTGCGCGCAGCCGTGATTAATCCGCTGGTGCAATTGCTGCCAGAGAGTACACGGGGCGCGCACGGGTTCCGGCGATTGCGCGAGTTCAGCGCGGGCACGCTGCTTGATCCCGTGGACATGTACGCTTCCTGGATCAGCTACTATTCCGCGCCGGAGAAGGCCGCGCTCTATGGGCCGGAAGTCTCCAAGGCACTCGCCGGACGCGATGCGCTCGGCTACGTGCGTCACTTGGCGCGGGAAGCCGGCACGGAGGACCCGATTTCGCAGGCCATGTATGTGGACCTGCATTCGTTCCTGCCCAACAACGTGCTGCACTATGGCGACCGCATGAGTATGGCGCACGGTCTCGAAACCCGCGTGCCCCTGGCTGATCCAAAACTGGTGGAGTTGCTGGCGTGTGTGCCCGGGTCTCTCCAGGTACAAGGGCTGCGCACCAAGAGGCTCCTGCGCCGGGCGATGGCCGGCCGGCTGCCTGCCGAAGTTGTCCGCCGCAAGAAAGTGGGCTTCAATCCGCCCATGGGGGTCTGGCTCAACACCACGCTGCGCCCGCTGGTGGATACTTACCTGTCCTCAAACACCCTCGCGGAACATGGATTGTTCCAGGCTGTCTCGGTCCAGCGTTTGATTGACGAGCACCGGAATGGCCGCCGGGATTACACCTGGCACCTCTGGGCGCTGCTGGTCTTTGAAGCCTGGCGGAAGGCATATCAGCAGTAAGAAGGACGCCCGTGCAAGGGCGCCCCTACAGAAGGCAATTCATCCTTCGCACAACTCGAAAACCCCCGCCGCGCCCATGCCGCCGCCGATGCACATGGTCACCACGCCCCACCGCGCGCCGCGCCGCTTCATTTCGTGCAGGAGCGTCGCGGTCAGGCGTGCCCCGGTGCAACCGAGCGGATGGCCCAACGCTATCGCGCCGCCATTGACGTTCACTTTCGCCTCGCCAAGACCAAACTCCCGCACGACAAGAATGGTCTGCGTCGCGAAGGCTTCGTTGCACTCGATTAAGTCCAAATCCTGCGGCGCAATGCTCGCCTGACGGCAGGCTTCCTGAATCGCGTCAATCTGCGGCGGCCCAAGATACTTGGGGTCGCCGCCTTTCACGCTGTAGCCGCGCAGGCGCGCCAGCGGCTTCAATCCAAGTTCTTGCACGACTTCGCCCGAAGCCAAGACACAAGCTGCGGCGCCATCGCTGGTCTGGCTCGAGTTGCCGGCGGTACACACGCCCAGCTTGGGCGAGGCCGCGAAGGCCGGCTTGAGTGCCCCGAGACCCTCCAGGGTGGAGTCGGGCCGTGGCCCTTCGTCCGTGTCAAACGTGACTATACCCGCGGGCGTCGCAGCCGTCACCGGTACGATTTCCTCTTTGAACTTGCCCTGTTGGATGGCCGCGCCCGCGCGCTGGTTGCTGCGCAATGCCCACTGGTCGCATTGTTCGCGGGTGATGTTGAAATCGCGGGCCACGAGGTCGCCGCAATTCCCCATGCCGGAATAGACTTCCGGCCGGTCCACCGTCAGTGTGGGGTTTGGGGCCATTTTGCTGCCGCCCATGGGGATTAGGCTCATGCTCTCGGCGCCGCCCGCGACGGCAACCTTGATCAATCCTGCTTCGATCTTCGCGCCCGCCGTGGCCAGGGTCTCCAAACCAGACGAACAGAAGCGGTTGATGGTCGCCGCAGCCACGGTGTCGGGCAGACCCGCGCGAAAGACGGCGATCCGGGCGAGGTTCATGCCCTGTTCGCCCTCGGGCATGGCGCAGCCCAGGACCACATCCTCGATGCGTTCCTCGGGGACCCCCGCCCGGCTGACGGCCTCTTTGATCACCGCGGCGGCCAAATCGTCCGGCCGCGTCTGCGCCAGCGTTCCCCGGCCGGATTTTCCCACCGCGGTCCGCACCGCCGAAACCACATATACGTTTTCCATCTTAGCTCCTCCTGAATAGCACAAACTTGGGGCTGGGCCTGGTGCCCGGCGGCAATGGGCCATGGGACTGGTAGGACCCACAGGACCTATGAAATGACTGGGACGATCAGCATTCTTTCCGCGGGGAAGACCGCCGTGTTGTCTGAATCTTCATGCCGCTGTCGCGTTGTCTGGTCAGTTCCGCAGCGGTTTACCGGTCGCCAGCATGTTCTGGATCCGCTGTTGGGTCTTTTCCGTCCCGCAGAGGCTGCAGAACGCTTCGCGTTCGAGATCCAGTAGGTCTTGCTCTGTTACCGGGCTGCCCGGGAAGCGGTCGCCACCCGTCAGCACGTGCGCAATCTTGGTGGCGATGAGGCCGTCGTGTTCGGAGGCGAACCCTGACTGTTGCAGTCCCCAGACTGCCGCGCGGAAGGCGGCGCGCACCGGCTCGCCCAAGGCAACCGGCCGGGGCGGCAGTGGCGGGCGATAGCCCGACACTACCATGCCCCGGCAAACGGCCTTGGCCTTGGCCACCTGATGATCAAAATTGGGCAACAGGATGTCGCTGGGCCGCAGGTAACCCAGCTCGATGAATTCCGCACCGCTGGTGCTCACTTTCGCCATCGCGATGTTTTCGAAGGCGCGGCGAATGAAGGGGAAGGGATCGACTTGCACCCCTTCCGGCACATATTCGAGGGCGCGGACGAGCATTTCCTTCACGCCACCGCCCGCCGGCAACAGCCCGACGCCCACCTCGACCAGGCCACCGTAGGTCTCGCCCGCGATGACGCAGATATCGGCGTGCTGCGCCACTTCGACGCCGCCGCCGAGCGTGTAGTGGTGCGGCGCGGCGACGACGGGCTTGTCGCAGTACTTCATGCGCATGTTCACTTTTTGCAGGGTGCTCACCGCCAACTCGACGCGGTCCCAGTTGCCCTGCATGATTTCGCCGAGCAGCACAAAAATGTTGGCGCCGGCACAGAAGTGCTCCTCCTGGTTGGCCACGACCAGCCCATCGAACTTGCCTTCGTCCAGGAGGTCCACGGCTTCGTTCAAGGCTTGCATAATGTCCGCGTCGATGGCATTCATCTTGGTGTGGAACGCCGCGCAGAGTATGCCGTCGCCCAAGTCAATGAGCTCAGCGCCGTCGTTCTGCTTGAGCACGTTGCTCTTCCGCGTGCGCAGGTTGACGAGCCGCAGTTCATTGGGATTGGACGGCGCCGGCTGATAGCTGCGCGTCGCCAGATCGAAGTATTTCCTGATGCCGTTTTCCGTCTTGTAGAAGGAATCGCCGCCGCTGTCGCGCAAGGCCTGGGCAATGGGCGGCAGCGAGATACCCGCCTGTTCCATCCGCTCGGCCACGGCCTTAAAGCCCAGCATGTCCCACGTCTCGAATATGCCCGCTTCCCAGGCGAAGCCCCACTTGACCGCGTTGTCGATGTTGACGATGTCGTCGGAAATCTCGGGGATGCGGTTGGCAGCGTATTGCGCCAGGTTCGCGAACTGCTTGAACAGGAATTGCGAGCCTTTGTCGCTGCTGCCGTACATCGCGCGCAACTTGTCTTCCAATTTCTCGAGGTTGCGCACCGCGCCGGTGCACTCGAAGCGCACCTTTACCGGGTCGCGATATTCGAGCGTCTCCGGATCGAGACTCTCGATAATCGCCTTGCCCTTTTCATCTTTCCGGTCCGTCTTCCGATAGAAGCCTTCCCCGCTCTTGGCCCCGAGTTTGCCCGACTCCACCAGCTTGTCGAACCAGGCCGGCCCCTGCATCAAGTCGTGGCGCTCGTCGTCTGGGCAGCCACGATACACGTTTCCCACGACCAGCCGCAGCGTGTCCAGGCCCACCAGGTCCGCGGTGCGGAACGTGGCGGAACTGGCGTGGCCGATGGCCGGGCCGGTCAGCGCGTCCACCTCCTCAACTCGCAAGCCGTCTTTCGTCATCTCGTGCAGCGTAAACTGCATGGCAAAGGTCAGAATGCGGTTTGCAATAAAGTTGGGCGTGTCTTTGGCATAGACGATGCCCTTTCCCAGCACGTTTTCACCAAACTCCGCCATCGCCGCCACAATTTCGGGCAGCGTGTCCGGTCCCGGGATGAATTCGAGTAGTTTCAGGTAGCGCGGCGGGTTGAAGAAGTGCGTGCCCAGGAAATGCTGGCCCATTTCCTTGTCCATCGCCTCCGCCATCAAACGGATCGGAATCCCGCTGGTATTCGTGGTGACGATGCTGCCCTTGCGCCGGAATTGCGCCACTTTTTCGAAGATCTTCTTCTTAATCCCCAAGTCTTCTTTCACGACCTCGATGATCCAATCGCATTCTTGAATCTTTTCGAAATCGTCCTCGAAATTGCTGGTCATGATCATATTCAGGAGTGATTTCCGGTAAATCGGCGAGGGCTTCGCCTTGAGCAAATTACCCTTGTGTTCCTCGGCAATGCTATTTCGCTTCTTCCGGTTGGCGCGGTCTTTGTCCGCCAGGTTGGGCGGAACGATATCGAGCATCAGGCTTGGGATGCCGCAATTCGCCAGGTGCGCCGCGATTGCGGCCCCCATCACTCCAGACCCCAACACGGCCACACGACGGATTTTTCTCATAGCCTCGGCACTCCTGGCAAAAAAGGGGAGTTTTTGTATACCTAACGTTCGTTAGGCACTGAACGGCGGCATCCTACCTGGATTCCTGGCCTGTCGTCAACTACGGCAGCGACTCACGTTACCGAAGAGCATCCGGTCCCTGTCTGTCGGTCTGCTATACTTCGAGGAGGCCGTCTTTATTGCCTTTTACACCGCGACCCGCTGGATGCGGAAAGCCCTGCACCCTTGCTACGCGCGGGACGGGAGTTCAGTCTTCATGGAAGAGTTCAAAGTGAGGAAATTGGTCCTTTTCGACTTTGACGGCGTTGTGGCGGATTCCTTTCAGGTGTTTTATGAGGAGTTCTCGGCCGTGTTGTTGCAGTTAGGCCATACGCGGTTGGCGAGCCGCGAAGCCATCCTGAAGCTGTTTGAGAGCAATATCATTACGGGCCTGATCAAGGCGGGGTTCCCGTTTTACCGGCTCAAGCAGCTGGCGCGTGAATTTGCGCCGCGCGCCGTGGCCACGCGGGCCAAGATTCTGCCCTTTGCCGGCATGCCGGAGTTGCTCACCACGTTTTCGCGGCGGTTTCCCGTCTATGTCGTGACGTCGAACCTGAGCGAAGCGACGCGCAGCTTTCTGGAGCGGCACGCGGTGGAAGGCGTGCGCGACGTTCTCGGTGCGGACCACGAATCGAGCAAGGTCAAGAAGATTCGGCAGATCCGGGCGAAGCATCCCGATCATGACGCGTACTATATTGGGGACACCAAGGGGGACATGCTCGAAGCGGCGGCGGCCGGCGCGGCGCCGGTGGCGGTGACTTGGGGCTGGCATTCGGAGGAGGTGTTGCGCGAAGGTGCGCCGCGGCATGTCGTGCACAGCCCGGCGGAGCTGGAGGCGTTGTTCATGGCGCCGCCGGCCGGGGCGGCGCAAGGCGCCGGTAGTCACCAATACGTGTAGAAATAGGCTTCGACCAGCCAGCACTGGAACGCAAGGAAACCGAGCGTGGTCATGAGCGGCGTGGTGGACCGCGCGACGCGCCCGCAGGCATCCAGGCCGTGTGCCGCCGGGAGGACAAGGAAGGGGAAAATGTACAGGGCGGACCGTTCGCCTTCGCCGCGCGCAAAGTAGAGGCAGTCGAACGCGGCCAACGTCAGCAGGAAGATCACCACCAGGGCGCGAATTGACGCTTCCGGCCGCCAGAGCCGCCAGAGGAAGAGCAGGGAAACGGGGATTCCTGCGAAGAAAAACCACGCCAGCGGGTTCCAAAAGCGATAGGTCCAGGCGGCCAAGCGGGGAGTCACAAGATCCAGATGGTGCTGGTCCAATTTGAATTGCTTCATGGCGAGGTGAAACGTTTCGAGCGAGTCGTAGCCGGACCAGGCGTATAACAGGAGATGAAACACGGCGAGCGAGCTAAACATGATCACCGCTGTCTTGATCACGGCCTTCCAGCGCCTGAGCAAGCAATACCAGACACCAACAAGCGCGAAGTAAACGCCAATGCCCGCCAAGGAGAAACTCAAAATGGTCAAAAGGCCATAGAGCAGGCCGGCCAACACCGCGTCCCTCGACGAGGAACGCTCCAGCGCGCGGTCGAAGATCCACAGGGTTGCCAGGGTGAGAGGCGTGAACAGGATATCGGCGCTGGTGGCGGTGAAGAGGACAATGGACGGGACCAGCGCGTAGAGGAGACAGGCGGTGCGCGCCGCCGGCTCGCCGAAGCGGCCGCGCGCCCAGAAATACAGGGGGAAAACGGCCAGAGAGCCCAGCAGAACGGTGGCAACGCTCAGTGCGAGCGCGGTGCGCCCCACGAAGTAAGAGATGAACCAGAGCAGGGCGATGGGTCCCGGGGGATGCACCTTGGCATGCATGGAAAGGAAGTCGTGAATCTCGACATAGCGCGTGAACAGCGAACGGATAGAGGAGGTCTTACCGATGTCGCCCACGTACTCATAGGTGTCGCGCGCATAGGCTTGGGAGATGCCTCCGAGGCCGCCGCGCATCATGGCCAGCGCCATACTGATCGAGACCAGGAAGAGAAACACCCCGGCGAGAAACCACCGCCGCTCGCGCGGAGAAGGCTCCCAGGAGAACCAATCCCGATCTCGCAACAAGCGATTGAGAGCGGCCCAACCGGCAAGCGCCACCGCGACGCCAGGCAGTTGCGCGAAGAGGGAAAGCAGGGCTTTGCCGGCGACAGCCCCGGCCCCGGCGTCCAGGTGCTTCTGATCGTAGAGGACCACCAATGCAGCCAGTGCGGCGGCCGCACAGACGGCGAGCAACAGGGTCCGCGGGCCGGGGAGTGGCGCGGCCTGTGTCCACCAGATCAACCCCAGCACAAGCACGCCGAGCAGGAGCGGCACGGCGAGCGTCTGAAACGCGGGGGCATAGGCCGCGTAAAAGGGGGTTGGATGTCCGTAAATCCCCTCCAGCCCCAGCAGCCATAAGAGCAGCACCCCACCGAGATACCAGATCATGGTGCGCGTATAGAGCCCGGCCAGCCGCCGCCCCAA
>JACPGD010000397.1 GCA_016182645.1 Candidatus Hydrogenedentota bacterium
GCGGCAATTCGAGTCCCTCGATCCGCGCCAGCGGCAGCACCTGCTCGTAGAGCCCATGCTGCGTGCGTTCGGCCAGGCGGCGGATGCGCTCGACGAAACTGCCGTCGGTGCCGAGGGCCGTGGCGATGGCCGCGGTGGCGTCGATGAGCCAGGCGAGTTGCTCGGCGGCGGAGAGGACTTGTCCCGCCATTGTGTTGAAGCTTTCTTCGATCTCGCAGACGGGCCGCTGGCTGATCCACTCGTGAAGGAAGAGCGTGATCTTGATGGCGCGCACTTCGTCGAAGAAAGGCTGGACATTGCTGTTGCGGATGCGGTTGATGGGCGTGTCCGCCTGGAGCGGGTCCTCGCGCGAGAGGCGCTTGAGCACACCGGCGTAGCCGGCCTCCTCGTATTCGCGGGCGGTCAGCATGACCTGGAGCATGCGGCCGTCCGGCGTGGAGGCCGCCGCGTGGAGCAGGTCGATGTCCGGCCAGGAGCGCGTTTCGCATTGGGCGATCCAATGTTCGAGTTCGCGCGCCGTGGCGATGCTGATGCCCTTCGCGGCCACCGCCGCACCGAAGGGCGTGGCTTCGAGCTTGCCGTCGGCCGCCGTGGCCACGACGCCGGCGTCGAGGCAGCGGTTGACCGCTGCCCGGATACGGAACTCGATCTCTTCGATGGGGTACAACTCGGCCCAGACCCATTTGCCGGTGAGGGTGCTTTCGAGGAAGGCAAGCAACTCGGGCAGGGTGCGGCAGAACCGCGACGCAACCAGCCGCAGCACGTGGTTTTCGAGCGGGGCCTTGTTCAGGCGCGGTTCAATGGCGTCGCGTTCGCCCTCGATATAGCGGCGCCACAAGGTCTCCTGGTCGAAGGCGGACGTGGCGATGAGGATCGAGCGGCCAAAGGCGTGGCCCGCGCCGTAGCGTCCCGCGCGCCCGCTCATGTTTTCGTATTCCATGCGGAGGATGGGCGTTTTCCAGGGGATACCGAGGCGCTGGTCGTAGCGCCATTTTTCCGACGCAATAAACACGTTTTGCGCCGGCAGGTTCATGCCCACCGCCAGCGTGCTCGTGGACACCAGGACCTTCACCTCGCCCGCGCGGAAGGCCCCCTCGACGATGTGCCGTTCCGCCGGCGACAGGTCGGCGTTGTGGAAGGCCACGCCGTTACTCAGCGTGTGGAGCAGGCTCTCGCGCGAGCGCGTCGCCTCGAGTTTGCCCAGCGCCGCGATCGCCTCCTGCGCCGCGCCCAAATGGACGCGCCCCGCCAGCAACTCCGCGCCCCGGCGCGACTCGTGTTTCGCCTTCACAAAAATCAGGCACGGCTCGCCGCGCTCGGCGAAGACGCACACGTTCTGCGTCAGGATTTCCCAGGCCGAATCCTCGCCCGACTGCACAAACGGCTCCGCGCCCTCGCCCTGTTCGTTGTGCGTCCGGTAGCGGAAGGTCCCCTCGTGCAGCACGCCATAGCGCAGTTCGACCGGGCGCCGGTCGTACGACACCAGCTTCGCCTGCATCCACTCGGCCAGGCGCTCCGCCCCGCCAATCACCGCCGACAGCCCGATGAGTCGGCGTTGCGCCTGGAGGACGCGCGTCAGCAGGATTTCCGCCGTGTCTCCCCGCTCCGGATCCGAGAGCAATTCGAGCTCATCCGCGATGATCAGGTCAATCTCCGCGATGCGCTCCGGCCGCCGCACCAGCAACTGCGCCAGCTTCTCATAGACCACCACCGCAATCGAAAACTCGCCCCCCTCGAAATCGGCGTCAAACTCGCGGTGGTCCCGCGTCGAGATGATGACCTTCAGCCCGTAGTCCGCATATTTCTCCCGGAAATCCAAAAACTTCTCCTCCGCCAGCGCCTTCAGCGGCACCAGGTAAACCACCTTCTTCCGGCGCAGCGCCGTCTGAATCGCCGCCATCTCCCCGATGAACGTCTTCCCCGACGAGGTCGGCGCCTGAATCAGCAGGTTGCCCGCCTCGAATAGCCCATGCCGCTTCACCGCCAATTCCTGCAACGGCAGCAACACCTCGCTCTCCCGCTCCCGCCACAGCGCAATCACCTCCGCCGGCACATCAAACCGCAGCAATTCCGTCATCTTCATGGCACTAAGCTCCTCTCGTATCCACGCAGCCGCCCCCCGTAGCCGGGGCTTCCAGCCCCGTTCCGGGAGTTGCACCCTCGCGCTACATCTTGCAATATACTGAAAATATTTTCAGTTGTCAACAAGTTTTTGTGGAGCGACGGCAAGGGCGTGGTACTCCCTTTCCCCTATGGGGGAGGACATTGTCCAGCGTCCCGCCATTCATAAGTCTTTTATTTTCCAGGCGCGCTGGTTACGCCCTTGTCAGGTCAATCCGCCCAAGAAAGAGAAATCCGTGACACGAAAACGCGTAGGTGTTGACGCTCTAATCACGCGGCGTACCACTCACTTCCCGGGCCACGAAATACCGGGTAGGGCTTCGTAGCTTCTGCAGTACGCCTTCCTCGACCAGACGCGTCAACCACTCCTTGGCCTGACCTCTCGATACGCGGAGGACGGCGGCCACTTCGGCGTCAGTCTTCGGCGTGCTCATCTGAGTGATCAACTCATGAACTTTTGCAAACAATTCCTCCGCGGGAGTTGCATGTTCTTGCTTATTCTGTTTGCATGGCTCGAATTCTGCCCGCGGACGATCCTCGGTGGCGATTGGCGGCTCTTCACGCGCCACGAATGAAATCTCACTCTGCTTGGGCGCATCATTCTCAGAATACACCCGATGAGCTAACACCTCTGTGAATCTTTCGGAAGTATCCGGGTCTGGCCACACCAGTGCACCTTTTTGACAAAGCGCCTCCAAGCCGCTCCCGGTTTCCACACCGGAACGCACATAGACTGGAACGAACGAAAGTTTGTCCAATTGCTCGACCGCTCCGGTCCACGTGCCGCCCTTTCCATAATCCGAACTCACAACAAGGGCCGCATCCGCCAGTGCGTAGATTAACTTATTCCGCTGCATGGCATGGCCGACATTGAAGGCGGCAGCAGGATCATACGGCGAGATTAAAACCAGCCGCCCGTCCATCAGAACCTCACGATGATCACTCG
>JACPGD010000398.1 GCA_016182645.1 Candidatus Hydrogenedentota bacterium
AAATTATGGTGCCCAGGGCATATATAGAAACTACGATCCCCAGCTTTTACTGGGAGACACGACAGGATCCCGACATGGTCGCGCGCCGCAACTGGACGCGCGACTGGTGTGACAACCACAGCCATGCCTATGAAATTGTCATGGGTAAGCCTGTCATCGATGAATTGGCGTACCAGTTTTGCTGGTGGAAGAAGCTGTCAGAGATATCGTTAAAGTCTATCTCCACCATAGTATTATACCAAAAGCTCCTCTGGGGGATGTAATGCATGTGGCCTTGGCTTCCTACTGCAAATGCGACTTCTTACTCACTTGGAACTGTCGACACTTGGCTAATGCAAATAAATTTGACCACGTTCGGCGCATTAACACGCTCCTGAACCTGTTTGTGCCAAAATTCGTGACGCCCCTGGAACTACTTGGAGTTTCGTGAAATGGAAGATGATCCCGTCATTGCCAGAATTCAAGAAGTGAGACACCAGATTTCGGCGGCTTGCGATCATGATCCAGACAAGCTCGTCGATTATTACCTGGAATTGCAGGCGCGAGACCACGACCGGCCATTCGGTGCTGTTGAAGGACAGGCACAAGCTTCGGGCGAGACACCTGGAGCATTCACTTCACTGAGGCAGTAGGTTGCCTTGATCAGGGCGCGTAAGAGTCGGCCACCACGCTCGAAAACGCGCCGCCGGCGAGGATCGGCTGGTTCTGGGGGTGGCGGGTTTCGTTGGCGCTGGTGATCCGGACGGCGGCGCGGTCTTCGAATACGCACTTGTTCTCGCAGATGCCGCAGCCGATGCAGAGCTCGGCATCGACGCGCGGTTGCTTAAGCACCGGTTTCGCGCCGTCGCGAAGTGTCACTTCTGTCTCGACGAAATAAATCGCCTTGGTGGGAATCGGGCAATGCTCTTCGCAAACGATGCAGCTTCGTCCGTAGGCGTAGGGCAGGCAGCGCGTCGTGTCAAACGTCGCCATGCCGATCTTGACCTTCTTCTTCTCTGGCATCGGGAGCGCCTGAATCGCCTGTGTCGGACAGACCTTTCCGCACAGGTTGCAGGCGTACTCGCAGAAGCCGTGCTGCGGCACGAGCACCGGCGTCCATAGCCCTTCAAGCCCGGCCTGCGTCCACGCCGGGTGCAGCGCGTTCGTTGGGCACACGTCCATGCACAGACCGCACTGAAGACAGCGTTGGAGAAACTCACGCTCGGGCAGCGCGCCGGGCGGACGGATTAACACAGGGTTGTAGGTCTTCCCCTGCGCCTGCGGCGACACGCGCAGTAACAGGAAACCCACCACACCCGCAGCGGCCGCAGTCACGACCGAGCGGCGCTTTGCGTCGAGTTTCGCCTCAGTCGTGCGCCGGAGCGGCCGGGCGAACTTGAACTTGATCGTCTCAAACTTGCACGCCGCCACACAGTTCCAGCAGGCATAGCACTCGGTGGGCAGGTACTTGCCCGGGTGGTGTGGTTCCGCACCCGCGGGACACACAAGCAAGCAACCGTCGCACTGCTTGCACGCGCTCGCGTCGTTCTTTAGCCGCAACGCGGGCCGCCGCGAGAACAAACCCAGCAGTGCGCCTGTCGGGCAGATATATCGGCACCAAAACCGGTTTCGGAAGAAATTCAGGCCGAGGATGCCCAGAAACACCGCGAATATGGTGACACCGCCGAGAAATGCCTTGCGCGCCTTCGTGAAAACGTGATCACGCGTAAACTGGTACGCGGGCTCCGTCAGCAGCGTCGCGTGGAGCGGCCCAACCTGCGGGTCCGCCTGATAGACCGCGGTGCTACTGTCTTCCAACGCATACTGCAGCGCGGGAAGCACCGCCGTGCCGAACGTCCGCTGCAACAACGAAATCGGATCGAAGATCCCGATCCAATGCGCGCCAAACAGCGCCATCACCAGCAGCGCCGCGAGCAGGAAATACTTGAAGTTCTGCGCGCGCGTCCAGGCCGCGGCGCGAAGCCTGTCCTTGGGCCGCCGAAATCTCGTGCCGAGCCAGCCAAAGAAGTGGTGCAGTGTTCCCAGCGGGCACATCCATCCGCAGAACACACGGCCCAACAGCACGGTGACCAGCAACGTGCCCACGGCCAGCAGCGAAAACGTCGCCAGCGTCCGCGCCGAGAACCACGTGAAAATCTGGATCAACGGATCGATCTGGAAGAAGAAGTGATCAAAACGCTCCGCATCCCCGGCGTTCAATTCCCGCGCTGCAAACAGCAGTCCCAGGAACCATCCCAGAAAAAGCGCCTGCGACACCCGCCGCAGCATCTGCATCCATGACCGCGGCCACAGGCCGTGTTTCTTCCCTGTGTGTTTCGCGCGTTTCGTAGCCGGGGCTTCCAGCCCCGTTCCCCCTGTCCTGCTCACTTCACCCCCAATTAGTCCGTGCGCATCGGGTAGTCCGGGCTTGCCACACCCCGGACGACTCTGCGCGCCAGTCCGAAGCAGGGGGTATGGCAACCCTCTGCTACCCGGACAAGTCTCTCGTCACGTCACCGACATCTCGTTCGGCACGATTTTCTTGTAATCAATCTCGCCCAGCCCGCGTTCGTGGCCGCGTTTCACCGTCTCGATCTGCGTCGGGTCATGGCCCAACAGCGCCGCGCCGAAGGCGTCCAGCGCCACAATGTCACGTCCCGCCGCAATGACGTTCAGTTGCTTCACATCGTCCAGGCTGCCGCCGACCGGCCCGTGCGCCGTCATCACACGCACTGCGTCGAGCACGCACAGTTTCGGCTTGAGGAACATGGTCAAGTCCGCGAGGCAATTTGGCAGGTCCTGATGAAGCTGCCCGCGGTTGCCGCCCGCCACGCCCATCAGGTTCTTCATGCACATCGTCGCCGTGGCCAGGCTGTGGTGCTTGACGATGGGCACGTCAATAATCACGTCACTTTCGAAAATCTCCGGATAAAGCAGCCAATTCTTCAGGCGCTCGCCGCCCAGCGCCGTGTCGCGGAACCGGTTTTCATCCACCAGCACCACCTCCGCGCCCGCGGCTCTCGCCGCCGCTTCGATGCCGCTGTTCTTGTACGCCTCGTCCGCCGGATGGCACGGGCGGTCGCCCACCTTCACCTGCTTCGCGCCCGCCTCCAGGCACAGCCGCACCAGCGTAGCCACCACGTCCGGGTTCGTATTCGCCGCCTGCTCCGGCGTGCGGTTCCAGCCGATGTTCGGTTTGATCCACACCACGTCGCCTTGGCGAACGTAACTCGCCATGCCGCCCACTGCTTTCACGGCTTCCTCCGTCAGGCGCGTCGCAATCGTCTTCACCGCGTCCGCGCCCTCGGCCACCCCGCCCCAGCGGCAAATGCTCATTGCGGGCGGCACCGCCTGCGCCGTCCCTCGCTCCGTCAGCGCCCCCAGCGAAACCGCCCCGCAAACCTTTGCGGAGTCACCCAAGAAATCTCGGCGTGTTTGATGTTGCATAAAATCATTCCCCTTCGTCATTCTGGTCCGCTCTCACCCCACCCATTCAAGCAGGATCGATCCACCGCCAGTAGGCAGCAACTGATCTTTCTTTGTCATTTGCGATAATACAAACTCAGCCTCCACTGGCTTTGTCACCCCCAATACACCGAAAACATACTTGCCTGAATGCGTGACGACAACACGCTTATGGAGTGGGTCAAGGGCCGTGAACGTTTCGGTCTCCGACGTTGTAATTGGTTCAGGTATCGCTTGATACCCTGTTAGGTACTCCTGGTATTTCTGATATCCATGGTTTGCGTCGTCCTCATCCGGAAACATCGCCGCAAACACCCGCAGTTGCTTGTCCGCAACTTGGTATTTGGCGAGGAAACCCTTGGGCAGGAATTGGTAGCCAAGCAAACTTTCTGCCACATAGGTGATGCTTCTAGGAATGATGCCCTCCACCTGGAGAAGGTATAAGTCCAGGGGACACAAGCGCAAGCTGTCTGGATGTAGGTCAAACGTCTTCGCACAAGCCAGCAGGTGTTTGCGAGTGTCCCCTGGACTGCCGACCGCAGTGAGTCGGTAGAATTGATCGAAGCGATAGAACATAACCTGCGAATCGGCAACAAATCCTCCACAACCGATGCGTACATAGTCCGATGTAGGTTCACGGTAATTCGAATAAATGCCAAATGCATCCAACTGCGACCCCATCTGATAAATGTCCGCCTGGATGGTCAACTCTGCCATCGCGTCATTTTGAAAAGTCGCCGAGGCCGCCTGAACGAACCCATACGGGAAATACATCTCCGACTCGCCGTTGATGAGGTCGAATAGGTTGTCCTTGTTAAACAGCGCGATCTCGCCCACCACTTTCCAACCGTCCGCCGTGGGCTCTTTCGGGTACAGCGCGCGCAGGTCGATTTCAGTCGTAGTAGCGGGGTCGCCGCACCCCGCTACTGATCCCGCGGAGTTGCTGTCAGCTTGCTCGTTTCCCGCACTAGCGCTCCGCGGCGAGCCCCCTACTACTGGCTGCGGCGAGCCCGACATTGCAACGACTCCAATCAGCAAAGCAACAAATGTCACATTCTTTGGCCAACTCATACGAACAGCATTCGCGCCTTGCGCATTTTCTCACCAATGTTCAGCGCGTGCTTGCAGCGCACCACGCAGACATCACAATCCGTGCATTGCGCGGCGGAGGCGGCCAATGCGATGCCCGCATAGGTCTCGCTGGCGAGGCCGTAGTCATTGTAGCCCTCCGCATACATCAGCGCGCGGTTGATCGTCTGCACGTCCACGCCGTTTGGACACATCCCCGTGCACGCGTCGCAGCGGTGGCAATACATCGGACGAATGGCCGCGGCGTAGCGCTCCAGCACCTGCTCATCGGCCTTCGTCAGTTTCAGGCCCATTGCGCCCACGTTCTCAGTCACGTGTTCGATGCTCACCATCGCCGGAATGCACGTGTGCACGTGCGGGTGGCGCAACGCCCATTTCAACGCGGCCTGGTGCGGGCTGGCGTCTCCCATGACCTCGGTTTTGTACCCGCCGGCCTGCGTCTTCATGGCGATGATGCCCAGGCCCGCCTCGCCCGCGCGCGTGATGGCATCGGTCAGTTCCTGCGGGCTTTCAAAGTTATAGGCCACGAGCACCGTGTCGTAGAACTTGTCGGGGTCCGTGTGGACGGCGTCAAGCACACCGATCTGATCGCTGTGCGTGGTCACGCCCGCGAAGCGCACCTTGCCCGCCTGCTTCAACTCCGCCAGCGCTTCCTTTGCGTCCGGGTGCAGCACATCCGGCAGTTTGGGCATGTGCAATTGCAGGAGATCCACGTGGTCCGTGCCCAGCGACGCCAGGCTCTCTTCGAGCGACTTGATAATGGCGCCTTTCGGCGTGACCATATGGCATTTCGTGGCGACGATGAGTTGGTCGCGCCGCCCCTTGATGGCCTCGCCCACGATCCGCTCGTTCTTCCCGCCCATGTAGCAGTGCGCCGTGTCGACGTAGTTGACGCCACGGTCGAACGCCGCCTGCAAGACCGCCGGTTCGGTCGTGCGCATCGCCCCGACGCTCACCTCGCCCACGACGAGCTTGGTTCGGCCGAGGACGCGCGTGGGCACGGGCCCCGTCGCGGCGGGTGCGCCCGGTGGCGCTGCATCTTCCGCCCCGCCGCCGGAAGTGGCGGCCAGGGCAACACCGAGCGTGCTCGCTTTGAGAAATGA
>JACPGD010000420.1 GCA_016182645.1 Candidatus Hydrogenedentota bacterium
GTCGGACGCATGTACCCGTGTCCGCCGTGAATCTGCACCGCCTCCAACGTCACGCGCTCGGCCACCTCGGCCGCGTAGAGCTTGCACATCGAGGCTTCGAGTGTCGCGCGTTCGCCCGCGTCGCATTTTGCCGCGGCACGGTAGGTCATCAGGCGCGCCGCGTCGATTTCGACCAGCATGTCCGCCAGCTTATGCCCGATGATCTGGTGTTGGATCAGCGGCTTCCCAAACTGTTTGCGCCTCCGCGCATGGTGCAGCGCCCTCTCGAACGCCGTCCGCGCGATGCCGACACCGAGCGACCCGCCCGTGGCCCGCTCGACGTCCAGCCCGCTCATGAGGATGAACAGGCCGCCGTTCTCCTGGCCCAGGACGTTTTCTTCAGGCACTTCGGCGTTCTCGAAGGCGATCTGTGCCGTCGGGCTGCAGCGCATCCCCATCTTCTTGAACTCGTGCTCGACCTTAAAGCCCGGCCACCTCGTCTCGACCAGAAACGCCGTCAGCCCGTGCGGCCCCTCCTGCGTCCGCGCATACACGACTATTAGATCGGCCACCGCCGCATTGGTGATGTACGTCTTGCGTCCATTCAGGATATAGCGCCCGCCAACTTTCCGTGCCGATGTACGCAGCGAAAGCACGTCCGAACCCGCCTGCGGCTCTGTCATCGCCAGCGCGCCAATCCACTCGCCCGATGCCAGCTTGGGTAAGTATCGCCGCTTCTGTTCAGGCGTCCCGTTGCGAGCGATGTTGTGCGCACAGAGGACCGCATGCGCGCCGTAAGACAACGTCGTGCCGGCGCACGCCGCCGCCAGTTCTTCCCCGGCGATACAGTAATTCAGTACCGATTCGCCCTGGCCGCCAAACTCCGGCGGCAACAACATGCCCAGCAGCCCTGCTTTGCCCATTTTACAGAATGTCTCGGCCGGAAATGCCTCGCGCTCGTCCCAGTCCTGGGCCTGCGGCGCCAGTTCCCGCTGGGCAAACTCGCGCACACGCAATTGCAGCGCCCGCTGCTCCAAAGTAAGCTGAAAATCCATTGCCACGTCTCTATACCTACCGCTAGGTAAACAAAGTCTAACAGTGATCCCCCCGGACGTCAAGCCCTTGCCAAGGATGGTGGCGCGGCCTTTCCCAAGGCCTCTTTAGTGCTCCGGGCTTGCCCTCCGTCCACACATTGACTCAAACATGGGGCAGGCCCCATCCTACGGGTTGTTTCTCCCATCGCAGGATCCAAAGATGAGCGCACTCAAATTCACCCTGGAAGCACGGGATCCGGGCTGTTTCGCTCGGGCCGGGCAAATGCACTTCGCCCATGGCGTGGTGGATACGCCTGTTTTCATGCCCGTGGGGACCCAAGGCTCCGTCAAGGCCCTTAGCCAGGAGGACCTGCGCGACATCGGCGCCCAGATCATCCTGGGCAATGCCTATCACCTCTATCTGAGGCCCGGCATCGAAACGCTTGAAGCCGCCGGCGGCCTGCACCGCTTCATGAATTGGGACCGCCCCATCCTGACCGATTCCGGCGGCTTCCAGATCTTCAGCCTCAAGGGTCTCACCAAAGTGACCAAACACGGGGTCGTCTTCCAGAGCCATCTCGACGGTTCGCGCCACGAATTCACCCCCGAGAAGGCCATTGACGTGCAGGCGAGCATCGGCGCGGACATCATCATGTGTTTCGACGAGTGCACCACCTATCCCGCCACCCGCGATCACGCCCGCGAGTCGATGCGCATGACACACGCCTGGGCCGTGTGCTGCCGCGACCGCTGGGAGGAGCGCCACCTCCGCAAGCAGGCACTCTTCGGCATCGTGCAGGGAAGCACCTTTGAAGACCTGCGTCAGGAAAGTGCCGCTGGTCTGGCCGATCTCAACTTTCCAGGCTATGCCATTGGCGGCGTGAGCGTGGGGGAGAGCAAGCACGAAATGCTCGCGGTCCTCGACTGGGTGACGCCCCTGCTCCCCGAAAAGAAACCGCGCTACCTCATGGGCGTCGGTCCACCCGAGGATTTCCTCGCCGCTGTCGCCCGCGGCGTGGACATGTTCGACTGCGTCATGCCCACGCGCAACGCGCGCAATGGCAGCCTCTTCACGTCGCAGGGGCGGCTCAATATCAAGAATGCGCGGTTCGCCCGGGACTTCACGCCGCTCGACCCCGCCTGCACCTGTCTGGCCTGCCGCCAGTACACGCGGGCCTATCTGCACCACCTGTACCGCGCCGGGGAGATCCTGTCCTTGCGGTTGAACACTTTACACAACCTTTTCTTCATGCTACAATTAGCGGCTCACGCGCGGGATGCCATCCGGGACGGAAGGTTCCTGGAGTTCTCGCGCGCTTTTCTTCAAACGTACTCCACGAAACACACATCGGGGTAAACCTGCATGATAGCTGAGCTTGGTCTGGGGCTGTCGCGCCTGCTCTACGCGCAAGCGGCCCCCGCGACCCAAACACCGCAACAATCGCCCACGGGAATCTTCGGCAGTATGGTGCCGATGCTCGTCGCCTTTTTTGCCATCATGTATTTTCTGATGATCCGTCCCCAGCAGAAGCGCGAGCGCGAACGCCGGGAGATGCTTTCGTCGATCACGAAGGGTGATCGCGTGGTAACAAACGGCGGCATCTGCGGCGATGTCGTCGGACTCACCGACACCAACGTGGTCCTGCGCGTCGATGAAAACTGCAAGATCGAATTTGTCCGCAGCGCCATTGCCCAGGTGATGCCGCGCGAAACCAAGGAAACGAAGTAACCCATACGGTCCCCACGGGAGTTATTCCGAATGAACAAGCATCCATACCGGGCATTGCTGATTTGGGTCAGCATCATTGTCTCGTTGTTCCAGATTTACCCCACCGTCGGCTGGATGACGCTCAACGACGATGAGCGCCAGGCGCGGATGGCGCAGTGGAAAGCCGAAGACGACGAGCGCGCGAAAGTGCGCCCGGGCGTCTTCAGCGATTTCTGGCACAGCCTGAAACGCTGGTCCGAGTGCGACCGCGAGCGCGTCATCAACCTCGGCCTCGACCTCCAGGGCGGCGTGCACATGGTGTTGGGCTTTGACTCGCAAGAAATCGAGCCGGAGCGACGCCAGGAATTCCTCGACAGCGGCTACCGCGAAGCGGACATTCAGTACCTGATTCAACAGCAGGTCCTCCAGCAAATCAGCCGCCGCGTCAACGATTTTGAAGCCAAGGAACCCATTATTCAGACCCTGGGACGAAACCAGGTCCAGATCCAGCTTCCCGGTGAAAAAGACATTCAACGGGCGAAGAACCTGATCACCAAGACGGCCCTGTTGAATTTCCACATCGTGGACGGCCCGGACGAAACGGTGAAGCTCTTCGCCACGATAAAGGACGCGTATCCCGACGAGTTTGTGCCCTTCATCAACCGGCCGCTTCCGGGCGAACCGTTCACCGTGGCGGTCGAACACTATAACCGGGTCAAGGAGGTGCTCCAGAAGGCCCAGGAAAAGGGCCTGATCCCGGAAGATAAGGTGATCCTGTTCAGCCAGCCGCCAAAGGCCTACCAGAAGCAATTGTATCAACTCTACGTGCTGGACAAGAAGCCGATTGCCAGTGGCGAAGGCCTCACCTCCGCCGCTGCCATCCCCGACCGGGACAATCCGCCGTACTGGATGATTCTCTTCCAATTCAATAACGACGCCGGTCAGCGTTTCGGCCTCGCGACCGAGGCCAACATCAATCGGGCCATGGCCATTGTGCTTGACAATGTCGTCGTCTCCGCGCCGACCATTCGAGACCGCATCGACACCAACGGTCAGATCACCGGCAGTTTCGAGGACCTCGAAGCGCGCGACCTGTCGATTGCCCTGAATTCTGGTTCGATGGTGGTGCCGGTCCATGAAGAGTTGTCCATGGTCGTCGGCGCCAGCCTCGGCGCGGATGCCGTGTCCAAGGGCGTGCTCTCCTCGCTCGTCGGCGTCGCCGTCGTGGGCGTGTTCATGATTATCTACTACTTGTGGGCGGGCCTCATCGCCGTCATCTGCCTGATTCTCAACGGCCTCTTCATTGTCGCGGCCATGGCCTATTTCAACATGACGCTGACCCTGCCCGGCATCGCCGGCTTGATCCTCACCGTCGGTATGGCGGTGGACTCGAATGTGCTCATTTTCGAGCGCATGCGCGAAGAATTGAAGCTCGGCCACACCTTGCTCTCGTCTATCGAGAATGGCTTTAACCGCGTGGCCGTCACCATCCTCGACGCCAACATCACCACGCTCATCGCCGCCGCCGTCCTTTTCCAGTTTGGCACCGGCCCGATTGAGGGGTTCGCGGTAACACTCACCATCGGTATTCTCGGCACCGTCTTCACCGCGCTCGTCGTCTGCCGCGCCATGATCGACTTCGTCGTCGCGCGCAAGTGGGTCACGAAGTTCACCATGCTCCACATCCTGCCGCGCGAACCGCGGGTCAACTGGATGAAGTATGCGCTGCCGGCCAGCACCACCAGCTTGATCATTATCATCGCGGGCATGGTCTTCTTCGGCGTCCGCGGCAAGGAGATGTTCGGCGTCGACTTCAGCGAAGGGACCACCATTCAGCTCTCCCTCGGCGCCGACCAGCACGTCCCGGTGGAAGACCTCCGCGTCGCCCTCGGCAAGGCCGATTTCGACAGCCCCATTGTCCAGGAGCTAGAAGAGGGCGTCGATCAGGACATTAACAAATTCCTGATCCGCGTGTCCGACATCAACCCCGAGGCTGCGGCCCCCGCGTCCGCGGCAGCCAGCGCCGAGACTGCGGCGCAGCCCGCGGAAGCCGCACCCGCCCCTGCGGAAACAGCGCCCGTAACGCCAGAGGCCGCCCCGGCCCCGGCTGAAGCTGCGCCGGTTACGCCGGAAGCAGCGCCTGCCGAACCTGTATCGGCCCCTGCCGACGGCGAAGCCGCCCCGCCGGAACCCGCAACGGAACAGCCCGCCGCTTCCGCTGAGGCTGAAGAGCCCGCGCCACCCGTCACCGCCGCGGCCCCTGCGACGCCACCCGCGACCGCCGTCGAGACCGTGGGCGAGCGCATCCAGAAAGCCCTCGCCCCGCTGACTCGCGACGGCAGCCCCGCCAGCGTCAGAATCCTGCAAGAACAAACCGTCGGCCCGGCCGTCGGCGCGCAACTGCGCATGGACGCGCTCAAGGCAGTCTTTGCCTCGTTCTTCTTTATCATCATCTACCTGGCCATCCGCTTCGAGTTGAAGTTCGCCGCCGGCGCCATCGTCGCCGTGTTCCATGACGTGCTCATCACCGTCGCCTTCTTTGCCTTCTTCGGCTTCGAGATCGACATGAACGTCATCGCCGCGATCCTCACGCTCATCGGGTATTCGCTGAACGACACCATCGTGATCTTCGACCGCGTGCGCGAAGACCTGCGCCTGTATCGCGGCAAAGGATACAAGTTCTCTCAAATCCTCAACATGGCCGTGAACGTGACCATGGCGCGCACGCTGCTCACCTCGCTCACGGTGTTCTTCGTGGTCGTCGTGCTTCTCCTCTTCGGCGGGGACGCCCTGCGCGGCTTCTCCATCGCCCTGACCATCGGCGTCATCGCCGGTACGTACTCGACCATCTTCATCGCGAGCCCCGTCGCCTACGTCTGGCAGCAGTACCAGATCCGGCATGCCCTCGCGGAGGAGGCCAAGTCCCTTGACGAGACGCGCCGTAAAAAAAAAAGTAGCAGTGTGAAGCCGAAAGGCGGCGCGAAAGGAACACCAGCGTAGAATAAGTTCTGAGTTCTGAGTAGTGAGTTGTGAGTTCTCCGTCTCCGAAATGCACAACTCAGAACTCACAACTCAGAACTCACTACTAACAGAAAGGGAATCACCATGACTGTGGAACGCCCGGGCGAAGTCACCTTCAAAGGAAGTCCCTTGACCCTCCAAGGACGCAAGTTGCAGGCGGGCGATGCCGCGCCGGATTTCCTGCTCACCGCCAATGACCTCGGCAAAGTGTCACTCAAGGAAAGCCAGGGGAAGGTGCGCCTGATTAGCGTCGTCCCCTCGCTGGACACCGGCATCTGTGACGCGCAAACGCGCCGCTTCAATGAAGAAGCCACAAAACTCGGCCCGGATGTCACCGTCCTGACCGTCAGTGCGGATCTGCCCTTCGCCCAGGCCCGCTGGTGCGGCGCGGCAGGCGTCAAGGACCTCCAGACCCTTTCCGATCACTATGATCTCTCCTTCGGCGACGCTTATGGCACGCACGTCAAGGAACTTCGGCTCGACTCCCGCGCCATCTTCGTCGTGGACAAGAACGACCGCATCACCTATGTCGAATACGTCCATGAGATTGCCTCGCACCCCGACTACGAAGCAGCCCTGGAAGCGGTAAAGAAGACCGCCGCATAAGCTTCAGCTTAAAGCGCAGGGCCTCCGTGCTGTTGTCCCTGCTGTCCATTTTGTCCCTTCCGGGGCCATACCGCCATGCCGCAATTGTCGCGCCTGCTTGCCGCCTCACTCGCCGCACTTCTCGCGGCCGCCACGGCGTGCGCCGCGCCTGTTGTTTGCACGCCCGCACGGGGCCGGCTCCTCGTACCGGTGCGGCTGAATCAACAAGGTCCCGTGCTCATGCTGCTCGACCTTGCCGCGCAGCATCCCGTCCTCGATCCCCTCACCGCCGCCGCGTTGGGGCTGCCTCCGGCCGGCGCCACCGCGCAAGCGCAGGATGATTTCGGCCACACCGTCACCGCTGCGTCTGTGTCGGTGGAAATCACACCCGCGCCCGAGATCACCCACGTGGATGCCGCGCTCCTGCTCGACCTGACCCCACTTTCAAAGTGGCTCGGCGCCTCCATGGGCGGCATACTGCCCGCGCACCTCCCCGGCTATGAAATCGCGCTGAACCTGCAAGACCACGCTGTCGAATGGCGCCCTCTCGAGCAGGCCACGCTCCAGCACGCTGATGACCAGACACTGCGCATGCAGATCGATGCATCGGGGGCGCCCGTCGTGCATGCCCTGCTCGAACGCCAATACCTGCGGCCCGTCCGCCTCGATCTGTCCTGCCCCGCCGCGCTCGCGTTCCCGCCGCAAGACCTCAGATCGCTCGGTATCCCTCCCAATGCGCCGCGCCTCGAGTATCTGGATTCCACCCAGGTCTATGTTCGCCTCAGCGCCGTGAAACTGGGCGGCTTCATGATCGAGTCCCCCATTGCGCTGGTTCTGGCGGAAGATGCCTCCGTCTGCGTCGGCCTCACCTTCCTCGAGCATGTCCGGCTCACGCTCAACTACGAACATGGCCTTTGCCGTATCGAGCCCCTGCGGTCCACCGCCATGCAGGACCCGCCGCTCACGGGATATGGAATTGCGCTCCAGCGCCTCGAAGTAACTGGTTGGCGCGTCCGCATCGCCGCCAATTCCCCCGCCGCCCAGGCGGGACTCCGCACGGGCGATATCCTCATCGCCATCGACGGCACGTCTCTCACCACGGCCACCTACGAAAACGCCGAGGCGCTCCTCGCCCCGAATGCCGCCACGCCAGCCGCCGTCACCGTGCTTCGCCAAGGACAACAGCACACCGTCACGCTCACCCCCGCACCGCTACTTTAACCACGTCCTTCCGTCCCTCTGTTCCCCCTTCACACATTCTCACCCTCACACGTTCACACGTTCTCACCTTCACACGTTCCCACGTTCTCACAGCGCCAGCGTCGCCCTGGCAATCCGCGCCCGATGCTCCTCAAACACCTGCGCATCCCACCACGTATGTTCCACCCGCCGGTCCCCCGCCTTCAAGTAGTCCCTGCTTTCGATGAACGCATCATCGATGATTTCGAGAATATCGATGCGGGCCGCCTGCAGCACGGCCTCTGCCTCGGTCACAGCCGCCTCGGCGCCTCCTCGCTGCATTGCCCGCTCAATCGCCTCCTCCAGCAGCCGGATCGCCGCCACGTCCTCCAGGCCGTCGCGCACCGCCTCCCAGCGCACGCTTGGCACCGGCGTCTCGCCCGGATACACCAGCGCATATTCATCATTCTTGTCTGCATTCGCCAGCCACGGGTCCGCTTGCGTTGTGCTGTGCGTCCAATGTCCGATGCCGTCCAACCCCGCGGTTATAGCGCAGCGGCGACATCGACTTCACTTGCGCAATGCACTCGTAGGACCACACGGGCTTGTTCGCGGCCATGATCTGTGTCATGCGGGGGTCGTCGAAGAAGAGTCCCGTGACCATCCTCATGTTGGGACACCAGACATCAACAAACGGGTCAATCGCCTCGAAATCCTTTAGAGACAGGCCGGGCACAGGATCGGTGTAGATGCGGATCCTGGGATCGGCCTCGCGGAACAGCCGCGCGGCCTCCAGAAACACCGGCACGCGCGGGCCATAGTCCAATCCCGGCTCGTCCACCGGGTAGAGCGCCCAGTCGTCATAGTCCAAGCCGCGTTCGCGCAGGTGATCGCGGAAGCGGCGCAGGTATTCAAGGTGCAGGCCATGCCGCTCGGCCTCCGCCACGGTCTCGATACCCTCGATGGCCGGCGCCCCCACATGAAACAAAATCTCTCCGCGCCCCTCAAGCCGTGCCAGTTCTTCATCCAGCAAGCTCCAATCGATCTCGAGCGCCCCGTCGCGCCACACGGCCTTCGCCACAAGGTTTCGCGGGAACACATTCACGCCGTGCCGCCCCATGTCATCGAGTGTCTTCGCTGCATCCTTCGGAAACCATTGGTTCGGTGCGTAGTCCCAAGTGCAGAACGTCAGCCGGCTGGGTGGCAGTTCCAGGGGCAGCACTTCAAAGGCGAGCGGCACCGTTACGGGGGCGATCCCCGCCTCGAGCGGCGTCAGAGTCACATCCGTGGTGTATCGTCCTGGTGCGGCCGTTCCCGCATCAGTGCTGAACCAGAGTTTCGACACCGCGCCTGCCTTGAGAAACGCGAGACGATCCGGCCCGAGCGGCCGTAGCGCGTCCTCCACGATTTCGCCATTGATCGTCTCGACACCCACCACCTGCCGCGCCGCCATCGTGCCGGTGAATGCCACGCCCTCGGCCGTCTTCGGCGGCGGCCACTGCACCAGCAGCGGCGACGCGGTTACCGCCTGCACCAACAGCGCCAGTGCCCCCGCCTCGTTTTGATATAAGAGCGGCGTGGCCGCCTCGCTCGCCGCGGTCAATTCCGGGCGTGATAAGTCGTCCGGCGCCGGGGCGTACGGCAGCGTGACCCAGGCCTGCAGGGACGCTTGCGTCCCACCCGGCGGCACTGGCCGGGCTGTCTCCAGCACCGTCTCGTGCAGAAGTTCCCCCGTGAAGGCATGAACGGTCACTTTTACCGCCGGTGATCCCGCCACCGGTTGCGGCAGCGGCAACACCACAAGTCCCCGCGCGGAAAGCGCGCTACAAACGCTCGGTGCGGCCTTCTCGCCGTGGCTCTGGGCGTTTACACGCAACAACCGCCGCGCGGGGTTCTCCACCAGCAGCACTCCGCCAGCCTCGGACAACGCACACGCCAAGCCCTCTGCCTCCGCAGTCGGTTTCGTTGCCGTCACTACCCCAAACCGCGCTTGCGGCGGCCCCGGCCGGAAACGGTGCGCCAGCAACGTCGTGCTGACAAACACCACGTCCGTCCCCGGCGCCGCGGGTACGGCAATGGGCGAGCCATTCACGGTGCCGCTCAGCCGGATGTCGTCCATCAAGTGCCCATTAGCATCGAGGGCGTATGCATGTTGCGCGTAGGTTGCCACAAGCACGTCCTGCGCGCCGTCTCCATTCACGTCGGTCACCAGCGGCTTGGTTCGGTTCTTCGCCCGGAACTGGTGTGTCCATTGCCGCATGCCGCTCAGATCAAACGCATGACAGTTTCCCCACAGCCCCGTGCACACCACCAGCGGCGCCGCATCCTTTCGCGGCAGAATGGCAATCGAGCTGTCAATCTCGTCGCCGATGGCAGCGTGCCAGCGCACCTTCCCTGTTTCGGAAAGCGCAAACAATTCACCGGCGCCCGCGCCGCAGAAAAGGTACGTCTTCCTCTCGTGGACAAGCACCTCGGGCCGCGAAATGATCTTCCCGCCCAAATCGCTGGCCCACACCGGCTCCCCCGTCAACCGCAGCGCGTGGAGGCGGGTTCCCACCGGCGCCAGTAGCAGCGTCTGGTCTTCTTGATCGAGACGTTGCAGCATCGTCGCACACCCGCCCTCGCCCGGCTTGGTGGACCACACCACGCTGCCCGTGTCTGACAAGCACGTAATCGCGCCACTCAAATCGCCCACGTAGAGACACCTGCCCATCTGAGTATCCACCACGAGCGGCGTGGCCCGCGCCCACTGCGTCTTGCCCGGCAAAGTATGCTGCCACGCTGGCTGCCAGCTTGCATCCAGCGCCACCGCCAGCCCTTCCACACTCACAAAGACATAGCGCCGCCCCGCCGCCGTTTCCACCACGGTCGGCGTGCTGGTCCAATTCCCCTCCGGCAATTGCGCCACCAGCCCATCCTGCCCCGTGCCCGCGTCCGTTCCATCCAGGCGCCACGCCAGCACCTGCCCGCCAACATTGACGCCCAGAATCTCTTGCGGTCCGTCCCGGTCCACCAGCAGCGGCGTGCTCTCATACCGGAACTGCCCCGTCGTTCGTGTCCACACCAACTCCATCGCAGCGCCGGGCCACGACACCAACTGCATACCGCAGAGGGCGCCCAGCCCAATGCTCAGCCAGTTTCTGTTCACTCCAATTTTCATCTTTACCTCGGTCTACTTCGTCTATTGAGTCCATCGTGTCCATTAAGTCCCGTGTCACCGCGCCGGAAACACGCCCATCAGTGCGTCGGCAAATATTTTGTGTCCCGGCGCATCTGGGTGGTTGATCGAATTCGACAGCCGTGTCATATACGGCACACCCTGTCGCCACAGCCTGCACCAGAGCACCGAGGCATCCGCCAGCGCCACGTGTTGTGTCGCGGCAAACGCGCGCAGGCCTTTCACATAGGGCCGCGGGTCTTCGTCGAACTTCAACGTTTCCACCTTCATCCA
>JACPGD010000423.1 GCA_016182645.1 Candidatus Hydrogenedentota bacterium
GGCGGTATGTGCGCGCGCGGGCAGCGGGCACGTGGCCACGGCCGCCATGACAGCACCCACCAGTGCGCCCTTGCCACGCCGATCCTGGAAGGCGTCGGCCAGGTGTTTTTCGAGACTGCTGCTCAAATCTTGGCGGCCGCGTTGAATGCGCTTGAGGGCGGCGGCGCGGGAGATGCCAAGGAGGCGGCCGATTTCGGCGGCGGATTTTCCGCTGAAGTAATGGAGCAGGATGGCCTCGCGGAAGGCCGGCGCCAGGCGCATCACTTCTTCTCGGAGCAAGCGGTGCAGCTCGTTTGCCGCCGGATCTTCTTCGAAGGCGTCGGAATCGGGTAGGGCCGAGGGCAGTGGGCGGGCGGCGGTGCGGCGGGCGCGGTCCACGGCGAGGTTGCGCGTGATTTGGATGAGCCAGGGGCCGAAGTGGTCTGGCTGGCGCAGTCTGGTCAGATCCTTGAACGCGCGGAGGAAAGCTTCCTGAGCGAGGTCTTCCGCCTCTTGCACATTGCGGCACGAGGCGAGGGCGATGCCTTTGACAGCGCGTTCGTAGCGCGTCACGAGATCGGCAAACACGTCGCGCCGGCCCGCCAAGACCTGGCGGACGGCGTTCGCATCGGCATGGCTTTGCGGTCTGAACATTCCCCCATCTCCTGGGCTATGGTAGCGCCTTTGACACCGGGTTGCACCAAAAGCTTTCAATCAAGGAGACGCAACGGCCGGCCAAGTGTGGACAGAATCTGTCTGACCTGTCTGACCAGTCTGACCAGTCCGACCAGTCCGACCGGTCAGATTGGTCAGACTGGTCAGATCCGGGTAAGGGCGTGGCAACTCGCCCCCTGCGACCTTCATCCAGTATACTTTTCCCCGTTCGGGGAGGAGGAAGATTCAATGCAATATTTCAAGACGGCGCAGTTTGTTCCGGGGAAGGGCGATGCGTGGACTTATTACGAGTGCGATGACCAGCAGAAGGTGCTGCGCACGCTGACGCACATTCCCGGTACGGGCGAAACCACCCGTGTGCCTGACCCCATTGTGAAGAAGCTCTACCGGCCGGAAATCCTTCAACCCGCCGAATCCGCCGAGTTTCTCACGCTGTGGGGCGAGAGTTGAGCGTTCCCTTGGGGTCTCATTGCCGGTGAACGTCCGTGTCAGTCCGTGTCGTCATTGCCCCACTCCTCACAATTGAAAGGCCTTTCATGTCACTCAAGATTCTAAACCCGTATTTGCAAGACCGCGTCCCTTGGCTCAAAGGCAACCTCCACTGCCACACCACGAACAGCGATGGGGAGCGCCCGCCACAGGGCGTGGTCGATGCCTACGCGCAGCGCGGCTATGACTTCCTGATGCTCTCTGACCACGACACCCTCACGGAGCCGGCATCCGTTGACGCACGCGGGATGGCGCTCCTTGCCGGCAATGAGGTCACCCTGAATGGGCCGCATATCCTCCACGTGGGCGCGCGCGAGGTCGTTGATCCCCTCCCGGACCGCCAGCGCGTGTTGGATCGCATTGCCGCGAGCACGGGCTTTGCCATCATCAATCACCCCAACTGGGAGCGGTTCTACGATCATTGCCCGCAGGACCGGCTGAACGCTTGGCGCGGCTACACGGGCCTCGAGATCTACAACGGCGTCGTGCGGCGCCAGCGCGGCACGCCCCTGGCCACGGATCGCTGGGACCGGCTACTGGGCGATGGCCGGCGGGTCTGGGGCTTTGCCAACGATGACAGCCACCGGCCCATCGACGATGGCGTCGCGTGGAACGTGGTGCAGTGCGCCTCGCGCGAGCCGGGAGCAATTCTCGAGGCGCTGCAACGAGGCCGCTTCTATGCCAGCACGGGCGTGACCATCCGCGAGATTGACGTGGAACAGAACCGCATTCACGTGCGCACGGAAAACGCGCAGCGTATCATCGTCTTCTCGGCCTATGGCCACCGCGAGGCGGCCGTCGATGGCGGCGAGATCCACTTTGAAGTCACCCCCACCGTCGAAGGCGGCTACGGCCGCTTCGAGTGCTGGGGCGCGGGCGAAGCCATGGCGTGGACGCAACCTTTCTTCCTGGAACGGACGTAATGCCCAGGAGATCCAAAATCTGGAACAATCCTATCGTTGAAGAGATTCACAAGATCCGTGCCAAAATGCTGGCGGAGGTGGGAGGAGACTTGGGCAATTTGGTGGAATCGTTAATGGAGACACAGAAAGCGCACGGAGATCGGCTCGTAGATAGGTCAGAGCGTCCCAAAAGTCTTAGGGCCGATCACGAATCCTGAGCCGCTCTTCAATTGTTGTAATCAGACTCGGCAACTCCGCCACGCCGGGAATCACATAGTGCGCGGCGGCATTGACCAGCTTGCGCTGTGCCGCGCGAACGAGCTCTTTTCGCCGGTCCGGCGGCAGCGCCTCCAGTTCCGCCTGCGAAAGCCCGACTTCGTTCCCCGTGTCTACCACGGCCACCGACCACATGCCTGCGTTGATCCCCTCCAGCACGTCGGCAACGGTGTCCCCCACCTTCACACAGGCTTCCCTGGGAAAATCGCCCAGTTGCGCCGCCGCCTTCACGGCCATCCATGGCTCCGGCCGCCCATTCGGCACTTCATCTGCTGCAACATTCGCCTCCGGCTCATAGCCCGCTGCCCGGGCCGCGTCCAGGCAGATTTGCATCATCGCGCTGCTGTAGCCCGTGGTAGTTCCGACGCGGATCCCGCGCGCCCGCAGTGCATGAAAAGTGTTCACTGTTCCAGGGATGACGTCGGTGTGTTGGCGGATAACCTCGATCTGCACGGGAAGGAATGCCTGGAACAATTCCTCAACCAGTGCCTCACTGGGCGGCGCCCCGTGCGCCTCCGTCCACCGTTGTGCCAGCGCGGGCATCCGCAGCATAGCGCGAATATGGTCCCGCTTGTGCATGCCCATCGGCCCGCGCACTTCTTCCGCTGTCGCGGTCACCCCATGCCGGCGGAACAATTCCGTGAACGCGCGAACCGGCGCCAGACAACCAAAATCCATGGTGGTGCCAGCCCAATCAAGAATCACGGCCTTGATGGGACCTTGATAGTGGTGGTGGTTCACGCCATCTCCCCTTCAGATTGAAGATCTTGCGCGGGCAATTGGATCGATCGGACAGGTTGCGTCGATTGCTTCTGGGGAGGACGCACGCGGGCTTCGATCACGGTTTCGCCCGCCGAAGGTTCAGCCTGTTTCCGTCAGGGTCCACGAACTTCGCGAGGTCCGCCCAGGGTTGCTCGATGACCGGCGTCACAAACTCGACGCCGCGCTGCGTCAGTTCCGCGTAGGCGCGATGCACATCATCGACGCGCAGGGTCACCTGGGCGCCCGCGATCACCCCCTTCTCACCCACCACATTCTGCAGCAGCGGCCGGCCCTGCGTGGAATGCAAACCCAGGGTGAATCCTCCCACGTCAAACGTACTCCAGTTGTCGCCCAGGCAGATCGGCGTCAGCCCCAACACGTCCCGGTAGAACGCCGCGGCCCGCCCCATGTCGGAGACAAAATAAAACACGTTGTCCACGCCGCAAATCATGCGCGTACAGCCTCAGTTCGGTCCCACATCGCCCATTAGGTCCATTCCCATCTCCATCACGACGTCCCGCACGGCCGCCAACAGCGCGCGTATGTCCTCCGGAAAGATCCTCCCAATGTTGCCAATGCGGAAGCAATCTGCATCACTCGTTTTCCCTGGGTAGATCACAAAACCGCGCGCGCTGAGTTGCTGGTAGAATTGCTCAAAATCCCAACGCGCCGTTGCGGGATAACGGTACGAGGTGATGATGTAGCCCTGCAACGCGGGATCAAGGTACTCCTCAAAGCCCAGCGCGCGCATCCCCGCCACGAGTGTCTCATAGTTGGTGCGATAGCGCGCAGCCCGTCCGGCGACCCCGCCCTCCGCCTCGAGTTCCAGCAACGCCTGGTGGAACGCCGCCAGCGCATGGGTGGGCGGCGTGAAGCGGAACTGCCCGTTCGCCTCGAGTCCTTCCCACTGTGCCAGCAAATCAAGACTCAGGCTCCGCGCCCAGCCGCGCGACTCGAGCAGGGCCGCGCGCCGCGCCAGCACAAACGCAAAGCCCGGCACGCCCTCGATGCACTTGTTGGCGGAGGACACGAGATAATCGATGTGCGCCTTATCCAGATCCAGGGGCACGGCCGCAAAGCTGCTCATGGCGTCCACCACGAAGCGCGCCCCGGCCGCCGCGGCCAGCGCCCCGAGCACCTCGACGGGATTGAACATGCCCGTACTCGTTTCGCAGTGCACGGCAGCGACGTGCGTCACGCCCCGGCTACGCTGCAACCGCTGCTCGATCCGTCGGAGATCCAGCGTTGCGTTCTCGGGAAATACCTCCACCTCGGCCGCAATGCGCAGGACTTCGCAAATCCGGACCATCCGCCGCCCATACGCGCCGTTGACCACGAGCAGCACCCGCCCGTCTGGCGGCACGCATGAGGAAAATACGCTCTCCACCGCATACGTGCCGCTCCCCTGCATCAACACGGCTTCATAGTCTGGCGAAGCCACGCCGCCAAGGCCCAACAAGCGCCGGCGGATATCCGCGACCCGCTCAATGAACGCGCGATCGCGCGAACCATAGTCGCGCAACATCGCTTGTTTGACTGTCTGGCTCGTCGTCAACGGTCCGGGCGTAAGCAACAGTTTGTCACGGGCAGGAGGAATCACAGTGTCCACAAAGGTCCCCTTCCGCGCCCAACCGGCGCATCGGAATTATGACAAACCCAGCCGTGCTTCACAAAAGCGGCGCCAGACGGCAAGTAGGATCTGCGCCGCCGAAGCGTCGCGCTTGCAGAAACTTTCTGTCGTGGGTATTGTCTTGGGCAACGCCCTATAACTGAGAACTGGTTCATGCCGCACACGCCAAACATCCCCGGGAAGGCACTGAGTTGGTCCATCGCCTTATTGCTGTCGATTTCCGGCTGCGCGACGCAACCAAAACTCGTCTCCGGGGTCCGCGTGCCGCTGATGCTGTTTGCCTTGCCGCTGCCTAACATCCTCTTCTTCCTCGATACAGAAGAGGACTTGACGCAGATGACTTGGACCGAAGCGTTCGGTGCGATGCATGAACGCCTCGCATCAGAATACGCCTACACCGACTGGAAGCAAATTGACTGGCCGGCCCTCGAAGCGGTCATCGGCCCGCAAATCGCCGACGCCGAAGCCGCGCGCGACAGCGATGCCTACTACCGGGCATTGCGCCGCTACGTCGCCGCCATCCGCGACGCCCACGTCACCCTGACCAAAGATGAGACGCTGCGCGAAGAAGCCATCGGCGGCGGTTTTGGTCTCACGCCAGTGCCGCTCAACGATGGACGCCTTATGGCCCATGGTCTTGCTCAGGCGGGAGCCGCCGCGGAAGCAGGCATGAAGCCTGGCGCGGAGATCTTGAGCTGGAACGGCAAACCCGCCCTCGTCGCGGTCGATGAAACGCCGGTAATCTGGGCCGATGTTCCCCCCGGAACGGCGTACGCACGCAGGCAAACGCAGGCGATGCTCCTGGCGTGTGCACCCGTGGGCGCGCAGGCCGCCGTCTCCTTTCGCAACCCCGGGGACAGCACCACCTGGAATGTCTCCCTGACCGCTACCGCGGACGGTGATGCAAGCTTGCGCGCGGAGCAAGGGGCGCCGTCGCCGCTGGGCGAATTCGATGCGCCGCTTACAGCCACAACGCTCGAATCCGGCTATCGGCTCATCCGTCTTTATGCGATTGCGCCAACGCTCAAGATGCCCTTCCCCGAACGCGCCTTTCGTGAGATGATTGCCAAGGCCGTGCAGGCGCAAGCACCCGGTGTCGTCCTTGACCTGCGTGGAAACCAGGGCGGCGCGGACCACTTGGTGGCCGCTCTTGCTGGGCATTTCCACGATGCCCCAGCCTTCTACGAGGCCGTCGCCGTCTACGAGCCTCGGCAAGAGTCGTTCCGGATCAACGCCTCGCTGCGCCTGATGGTAGAGCCGGCGCTCCCCCGCTTTTCGGGGCCCGTCGTGGCGCTGGTGGATAGCAACACCATGGGGCCGGCTGAAGGGCTTGCCATGCTCCTCCAACGGCTGCCGCAGGGACATGTCTTCGGCTTTGGCCCCACACGCGGCGCCGCCGGCATCGGCGGGGGGAACATCGCCCTGCCGGGCGACCTTAGCATCAGCTATCCCACGGGTCGCTCCCTCGACGAATCAGGCAATATCCAGATTGAGGCCGATAGCTCGGGCGAGGGTGGCGTAACGCCGGACATTCTGGTTCCCATGGACGAAGCCACGGCAGGAAAACTCTATGAAGAGCGCAGGGACGTGCTGCTTGAGGCCGCGCAGGCATTTCTCGATAAGCTGGATGCCAGCACAAGAACGGAGGAACCGACATGAGTTCAGGGCAGGACGGCACGATCAATCGGCGGTCTTTCTTGCAACGCTCGGGTGTTGCGTTGAGCGCACCGGCCGCGGCGGCGGCCCTTGCCGCCTGCAAGACTGCTCAACAAAAGGAAGTCCAGCCACTCCAGGCAACTCCCACCACGCCGCCCGCGCCAGAAACCTATGAGACGCATGCCAAAGGCATCCGAATCCTGCCGGGCGCCTGGCGGCCGCATTATCCCTGGGAGCACATCGCCTGGATCAGTTCCGCCTGGCCATCGCAGGATTATCTCTGGCTCGACTTCCCCGAAGCGATTTTCACGAGCCAGGGGATCATCTTCCTCAGTCACGTCAATCCGCCGATCCCCACGGTCTATTCTGAGCTTCCCGCCGTCTCTTGGGAAAAAACCAAAAATGGAATCGGTTACAACCGTAAACTCCCCAGCGGGATCGAGTTTGGCGGAGAAATTACCTGCACCCAACCGGACACCGCTGATCTCACGCTTTTCATTGACAACGGAAGCCGCGAATCCCTCAACAACATCACGCTACAGACCTGTGCGTTCTTGCGCGCGAATAAGGAATTCGCGGACTACACCCGCGACAACAAATACGTGCATGTGCGCGGCAAAGGCTGGCTCAGCTATACCGAGGCCGCGGCGCTTCCCGAAAACGAAGGCCCCTACCGGCTGGGCTGGAGGGACAGAGGAAGACTACTCTGCGACGTCCCTGGAATGATTACGATGTCCAGCGCAGGCGAGCGCGGCGTGGCGATGACCTGGCTCGAGGACACCCTCTCGATGGTCTCCAATGCCAACCACCCCTGCATGCACGCCGACCCCAAGTTCCACGACCTCGCACCGGGAGAACAGCAAACCATCCGCGGGAGAATCATCTTCTTCGAAGGACCACCCCAGGACTTCAACGTCCACACGCTTCTCTCTCCTTGAGCCGGCCCAGGGGTGCGCCCGCCTCGGGCGTCTTTGTGCGGCCGTGTGCGTCCGCGTCACTCCGTGTAGGCGGCGCGCGCTGCCGCAAATCGGTTCGCCCAGAGATCCCATTCCCGCTCAATGCGGCCAAGCAGCACTTTCCAATCACTGAACTCCAGCGCGGCCCGCCGCTGATACTCCTGTACAGTCTGCTCATAGACGCGTTCAATTTTCGCGGCGCTCGCATTCATCGAGAACTCCTGCGCCGTGGCGAGTACGCCGTCACGGAGTTGGCGCCGTTCCTCGCCCTCGAACGACGCGACCCACCGCAGCCCTTCCACGAATGCGTCCACTTCTTCCTCCCGGATCAATCTGCCGTTGCATTTGTCTCTCACTACCTCCCGCACGCCCGGCGCCTCCAGTCCCACCACCGGCGTTCCCGCGGTCATCGCTTCCACCAGCACCATCCCCTGCGTCTCGCTCTTCGAACCGAACGCAAACACGTCAAAAGCGTGATAGGCGTCCACGAGCTGCTGCCCCACGAGCTTTCCCGCAAAGACCACGCGGCCGCCCACACCCGTTTCGTTCAGGATCTTTTCCATCGGTTCTTGCGACGGGCCGCCACCCACTACCACGAGCCAGGCCCCCCGATGCTCCGCGAGAAACTTTGCCGCGGCCTCCGCCACAAACTCCAGGTTCTTCTCCGGCGCCAGGCGTCCCACATGCCCGATCGCGAACGCCTTCTCGGGGATATTGTGTGCCTGCCGGAAGCCACCGCGATCTCCCTCGGAGAAGGCTTTGATATCCACGCCTGTCGGCACCACGCTAATCGGTGTCGTGACTCCCCGCTCGAGCAAAATGTCTTTAATGCTTTCGCTGGGCGCAATGACGTGGTCGCACAGATTCGCATAGCCCGTGCTGAGTTCCTTCACGAATTCGCGCAACGTCCCCGCCTCGAGTGGAACATAATGCACATATTCCTCGTACATGGTGTGGTGGGTGAAAACAATGGGCGCCTGACGCGCAGCCGCCTTGCGCAACGCGGAATCGCCCAACAAGAATGGGTGATGGCTATGGAACAAGTCCGGGTCGAAATCTTCCATCGTCGTTGTGAGGTTCAGCGGCAAGGGCAGGATCACGGAAAAATCGCTGCCGTTAAAATTCTGCACCGCCGGCACGCGCACCACGTCCTGTTCCGTCTCCGGTGCGCCGTCGAAGGTGGGCGCAACCACAAGGACGTTGTGACCGCGCGACCGTAGAGACGTCGTAAACCGGTGCACCGACTGCGCCACGCCGCCAACCAGCGGCAGGTAGGTGTTTGTCATCATCACGATGTTCAAGACACCGTCTCCTGCAAAACTTCTGCTTTGTCCGCCATTGTAACCGCGACCGTCGTCGTTGCGGCACTCGCCACCCTCACTATCTCAAGATCCGGCAGCCGCACCTCGACCCGCGGCGCGCCCTCATGCCATGCCCCTTCCCAATGCACCAAGACCTTGCCGCGTTCCGGTTTTACACTGACACTTACGGCGCCCCAGCGTGTGGGCGCCGGGCCAAAGCTCAACTCCCGCGTTAGCCACGCCCGCCGCAGGCCTGAACACAACACTAATCTGTCCGGCTCCTCACGTACAAAGGCGTTGCGGACCATCATCACCCACTCCGCGGACGCCCAGACGTGGTGCCCGTCCCCCATACACCCGCCACCGGTCCGCGGATGAATTGCCTCCGGCCATTGTCCCGTCGGCGACGCCAAACTGGCCACCCGATCCCAGAGACGCTCCCACCGCCTGTCCCCGGCCCGCAGCAACACTTGCGCCAGATGCAGCGTCAAATAGGCATTGAGACCGCTGTGGATCATCTCCTGGAAGAACGCCCCATCATGCAGGCACTCCGCCAATAGAAACGCCGCCGTATCGAGTGCACGTGGGTCCTGCTCAGACACGACCTGCAACGGGTAACTTGCCACCAGTGAGCCCACCGCGCCCGCATCCATCCGCCGGTACGGGGACGCCGGGAGCGCGAGGCGCTTGCGCCGGGGCAGAGAACGCCGCAGGCTCTCCTCGATGTCCCCCGACAGCGCCGCCGCTTCCGCCCGGCAGGTTTTCGCCTGCCGCGCTGCCCCCAACCGCTCCAGCATCGCCGCCGCGGCCCGGTATCCGGCAACCGCCCAAAAGTCGTCCCAGTAGTAGAAATCATTGTTGCCCAAGTGCTCCGCACTGAACCCCGCGGGCAACAAGCCGCCATGCACCAGGCCGTCTTCATGCCGCGTGCGCTTGCGCGTGATCCAGGCGGCGCCACGTTCAATCACCTGGCGCCAGGCCTCCTTCGGGGGCCAACCGCTCAATTCGCACCAGCGCTGCATGATCCATAGCGCCTCGCCGTTGCTGTCCCATTCACCGTCCTGCGAATGAAAATACCCCGTCAGACGCTGGCGAGACGGGAACGAATCCAAGACCTGTTCGGCGCGCTTCACCAACCCGATGCACAGCATGCTGTGCAGAATGAAGGCCGCGTCCCGAAACCAGAACCGCTTGTACGTGTATGGGCCCGGGTACACCTCCCGCGCTGAATGCAATATCAGCGAACGCACCGCGGCATCGTAAAGGAACTGAAACCGTGCGTCCGGCACTGAAAGCCGCGCTACTCCTTCCAGCGCCTCCTCCCAGACAGCTCTCGTGCCGATGCGTCCATTCCGTGCGTTGTTTCCGTTGTGTGCACCGCGTCCACGCAGGAACAGCCGCGCACCGCCCTGCGGTTCGTCCGCTTCCAACGACACCGAAACAGTCACGGTCCGTACTGTTTCCGGCTTCAAGACAAAGAGCGCGGCGGCCGAAGCCATGCCCACATCACACCTCACCTCCCGGCTTTCAGGCCGCGACAACAAATCATGGTGCACGTCGCCCTCGTGATAGCAGGACAGCACACAACGCTGAGCCGGCACGTCAAACCTCACCGGGGTCTTCCCCACTTGCCAGCCACCTCCTCCCTCCAGCACCTGTATGTGGTGGACAAAACTGACCCCCTCCGGGTTGTAAGGCCGCAGCGATACCACGAGCCAGGCCGGATCGCGGCTTGACGCGCTCACCTCCCAGGTGCAGACAGGCGCCCCCGCCGTTTCCTCAACGTAGGCGCGCGTAACGGCGGTGTGGTCCCGGTTCGCACAGCGTGTGTGCACCTCGACCCCGGTCGCCGGGTTCCTCATGTGGAGCGTCTGATCCACTTCCGCCGCATACGCCGGCAGCAAGTCTTCCTTGCCTTCTCCCACGACCCACGCATCCAGCGACCAGCCGTCAAAGAGCGGCGTCAGCAGGCCGGCGGGATCCACAATGGCCAGGGCGGTGTGGTCCGGTGTCCCGATGGCCGTCCAATTCCGGTGTGTCAGATTTACGTGCGTGATGGAGAACGCCCCCGGCAAGAACGACACATCGGCGGGATCAAATTGACGCCGCACCCAGTAGGGCCAGACCCAGTCCAGGTTTTGTTGAATCGCCTTCGTGTTGACCAGGCCGCGCGCATGAAACACCACCCCCGCGCGCACCAGTTCAAGCGGTGCGGCCACCTCCGAAGGTTGCGCAAAACGGCTGATGCGCGCCAACACACTGACGGGATCAATGAACCCGTGGTAGCGCGCCATTCGCCCAATTAAGAATTTCCAGGGAAACCAGGCAAGAACCATACATAGCGTGGGCAAAGCTCGTGCCAACCCGGCTTTCTCTTGCACTTTGGGGGTGGGAGCCTCCGCGGGTGTGTAGTTTCTAGCCCCCTGGCTGTGCGGGGAAGTGACGCGCGGCCCCCTAAAGAGAGCGGGCGGAAGGGCTTGCGCTGGCACACGCTTTGCACTACGCAAGCATAAGACTCGAGGGCGCCTAGAATGAGCACGATCATGACTGAGACCAAGGTTACGCGGAATCACGAAGAGATCCAGCGCTGGGTGGAGGAACGCGAAGGCAAACCCGGGAAAATCGTGCCTTCAGCGCACGATCTGGACGCGCCGACGCTGCACATCGATTTTCCAGGTCACAGCGGTGGAGAAGGCATGGAGGAGATGGAGTGGGCGGAGTGGTTCCGCGTTTTTGATGAAGCCGATCTCGCCTTCGTCTACAAAGACGATACGCCCACGGGCGAACAGAGCCCGTTCTGCAAAGTGGTGGACCACGCGAAGGCTTGCGACTACGATTAGCCGCGCAATGGAGGTCCCATGCATAAGCGCAACCCCTTTATCCCGAGCGAACGCGCCCGCGAGATGCAGGAAAACACCGAAGCCGCCCAGGTGGACGCGCGCAAGGCGCTCTCGCGACAGCAAGCGGCATTGAAGCGTGAAGCCAAGCCGCGCGCCGCCGGCGAAGAGCCCGCGGAGCCGCGCCGCCAGGGGCGTCCAGCAGAAGAAGGCGAGTCCGAGTGACGGCCACGAGGAAGGCCGTCGGAGGACGCACCGATGATGGACCACGTGTACAAGACGATTGAACTGACAGGGACCGCAACCACCACGCCGGAAAAAGCCGTGCGGAATGCGATCGAGCGCGCCTCGAAAACCATTCAAAATATGCGCTGGTTTCAGGTGGCGGAGGTCCGCGGCGCGATTGAGGACGGGAAAGTCGCCCACTGGCAAGTCACACTCAAGGTGGGATTCACTGTGAATGAGTAGGCCGCGGCTTTGGCAACTTTGCCCGTGGGCCTTTCTTCAAATCCCAGAGATGATTTGGGCGCGTCCGGCCGAGCCCTCCAGATCCAGCAATTCCGCACGCAGGGTTCTTGCGGCACGGCGTGATGCGTCAACTTCGATTTGGAAGCGCGCCCTCCCACGTTCCAGGTGGACACTTGCCCGGCCCGGCCCGGCATCAATCGCCACTGGCGCCTCATTTACCTGCAAGGCCAAGCCGGCGGCGTCATCAAAGCGTACCGCGATTTCACCCGGTGTCGTAACTTCCAGTTCGAATTGAAGCACCACCGGATCTGGTCCGAGTTTCAACGGCAAATCTCCGGAGACCAGGCTGTACGCCGGCACCCACACGGGCTCCGCTCCGTCCTTCACTGCCACCTTCATGCGCCACCTCCGGACCACCGGAGCGTTCTGTGTCGCGAAATCCCCCGGCTTTCCCAATTCCGAAATGAAGCGCACCAAATCAAGAAACTCCGCGTGCGTCTGAGTATTGATGAGACCCACAGGCATGAGCGAACCAATGTCCTTGCTCTCTTCAATGTCCTCCTTGCGAATCGTGATTTCATCATGGATGGAATCGCGCAGAACGAGTTCCTGCCTGGTCTCGCGCAATTTCACGCCGGTGAAATACTCCCAGTCTTTCGTGGTAATCGCAAGACCTTCGTAGTTCTCGCGGATGGCTTTGGACGGTGTGCGAATGGCCTCGATGATGTAATCCACTGCCGCGCTGGCGCCCAGCCCGCTCAAATCCGGCCCCAAATGTCCGCCCCC
>JACPGD010000411.1 GCA_016182645.1 Candidatus Hydrogenedentota bacterium
ACCGCCCTCGGCAAGAGAATCATTGCCACCGCCCTTAAGCTCCGAGAGATGACAATCATCCCCATGCTCAGAGGAAAACTCGCCACCTGATGAAAGAATTGTGATCATTCTGTGTACAATCCAATTGCTGAGGGACTAATTACTAATTCCTCATTTCTCAGGCCACCATAATCTTTTCTTCCAGTAATTCCTCGATTTCCCGATAGTCCATGCTGGCCGCCACGTCGATGGCGTTTAAACCGTCGAGGTACTCGCCGCGCACGAACGGGTCGCCGCCGAAGACGACCAGAAGCTCGAAGAGGTCGGCGCGCCCCGTGATGCTCGCCCAGTGCAGAGGCGTCAGACCACGGTTGCAGGCGGCGTTTGGGTCGCTGCGCTCAAGCAGGGCATGGACGGTATCCAGGTGGCCTTCTCGCACCGCGTAGTGGAGCGCGGTTTCCCCTTGGGTATCGCGGGCTTTCACATCGGCCCCGCAGAGGAGGAGTGTTTGGATCGCCGTCGTGAGCCCCATGGCCGCGGCACGATGCAAGGGGGTTGCGCCAGGAGCCATGATAGCAGCGGGATTATCCGTTGCCAGGATGGCTTCGACAAGGGCACGGTGGCCGGTTCCGAGTGCGCGATCCAGGGGCGTCCGCCCCGCGTTGTCCATCGTGTGCAGCCAAGTCATACCCATAATCCATGTCCTCCAGCCCTGAACTTCAAATGCACCGGGGGAAAGAGCAAGCTTGATGCCAAGGCGCGCAGGCTGCGCTGAGGAGAATCTAACCTCTTTGTGTGTAAGCATTTAGTCTGCCTGCGTAATCCCTCAGCCACTTCCGGCTTTGCCGGACCTTTGGTGCCCGCAGCCGCCACTTGACAGAATGACGAAAATTCGTCAGGGCATACAGACGCTGCCTGCCAGCTTAAGATGGGGCAAAGCCAGTCTCTCTCTTCCGGGGCCCCGTTTGTGCTAGGCTAAGCCGTATCGCGTGAAATAACTTGGGTTTGATGGTATCGCGGAGGTTTGGAGGTCTCATGGTGCGGTTTTCGGCGGTTTTGTTGGCGCTGGGCGTGGCGTGTGCCGGTTGTGGGCCTGATCAACAGACGTCCTCGGAGCAACAGGTGTCCTCCCCTGAGGAATTGATGGCCAATTTTGTCGGCTTGGCCAAGGAAGGGCCGAATAACCTGGATGTGGTGAGTGCGCAGGCAATTGCGAAGCGCCTGCGGGACTCGCCGGCCGGGTTGGAACCGTTGCTTCAACTGTTGGCGGATCCGGATGCGGACCCGGTCGCCAAAGTGCTGCTGGTGATCAGTGTTTCACCCCTCGTGAAACCCGACATGGCGCCCCGGCTCATCGACCTGACTCAGCCGGGCCATGAGAAGACCACGCGGGCCTGCGCGACGCACCTGCTGGGGCTTCTGAATACCCCGGAGGCGCAAGCGCGCATGCAAGAACTCGCGAAAGATGGGGAGCATCGCGTCCAGACGGCCGCGCTTCTGATCATGGGATCGCGAGGCGACGCGAGCGTCATTGAAATGATGCCGGAGCTCTGGGTGGCGCCGGAGACGACCGATGATGATCGCGACCAGATCCTGCTCATGCTGCCGGAGGAACACGTCAGACAACACTTGGCTGTATACAAAGACGCGATGCTGAACCAGAACATCGAACCCAAATCTCGCGAGCGGCTCGCGACCCTTTTGGGGCGCGTGGGCGATGAATCGGTGCTGGAGGTGCTGAAAAAAGCCGGAGAAGACGACCCAAATCCAAGTGTTCGGATCATGGCCAAAGGCGCCGCTGACACGATTCAAGCGCGGCGCCAGGGCCAGCTGGCACCAACGACCTCCGCCGAGGCGCCGGCCTCCGCACAGGAAACCCCGGAGAGCACCCCGGAGACAGTTCCTTAATGCCCGCCGCGGAGAGCGTTGCTATCGCGGGTAGAGTCGCCAAAGATATTCCGCAATGGCCCGGTACATCCATGCCGTCCCCCAGCGCGGAAAGTGGATGCGCGAGGTGAAGAAGGGATATTTGCGATAGAAGGGCGCGCCCGTGCGCTCATCCCGCATATAGTAATACGCCCAGCGCAGCGCGAGAATGCCTTGGTGCCGTGCGGACGAGATGATGCCGGACAGGGTGACCGGGCAAAGGACCGCCTCGGCGCAGGAGTGAATGTCCACGGGGTACTTGCCACGTCCCGTGAGTGGCATGCCCTCGGCTGAAAAGAGCCGCCGGTAGAATCTGTAACCGCGATGAAGTGATTCCAGTACCTCTTCCGCCTGCTCTGGATCGTGCGCCGCGCCGGCGCGCAGGGAGTCCCGGATCCCGTAGAGGGAGCGCAGTACGAACCCGGTGTGATGGTGATCCACCATGTCCATCAGAGCCCGCTCGTAGGGGTCCCCCGGCGCCCATTCGCCATAGGGCCAGGAGCCGTCCGGCCGTTGGCGGTGCAGGGTGAATTCAAGGGCGGGGCGGGCGGTTTCCCGGTAGTCCCCCTCGCCCGTCGCCGCGGCGAATTTGTACAAGAATTCCGCGGCGAGCAGGTTCGCGTTGTGTACCCGGCGCGCGTCGCTGGGAGTGTAGGCGAAACAGAATGTGCCGTCCTCCTGGGCCAGTCTCGGCAGGGTGCCGTTGTCGGCGTCCCCCCCTGCGGGGGCTTTCCCTGTGAGAGATTCTTCGCTTCGCTCAGAATGACCCGTTTTTGCTGCGGAATCCGTGGAGTTTCTTGGCGGCTGGCCTGCGAAAAAGGCCGCCACGCGGCGTGCCGCGGCCAGATAGGCATCATCCCCCAGCACCTCATAGGCACGGAGCAGGGCGTCGCCGGCAATGGCGGTCACGACGGACACCGGTGTGCCCGCGGGCGTGTCCACCCCCGCCCCAAATACATCGAAAGGGTAGGCCCAGGAGAGGGGAAGTCCGGAGTCTGGGGTCTGGAGTCTGGAGGAGGAGGCGTCCGTGCCGGTCCGTGTGGGGCCGTGTGCCGGGTGCCGCAGCAGCCAGTCCAACAGGGTTTCGCAACGCGCGCGGTACTGAGGCTCCCCGGTCAGTTGGTACATGCGCAGGCTGCCCTGGGCCATGAGGGCAAAGGCCTTCGGGTTTTCCGAGGGTTGAATGTGGAGTGCCCGGCGCGCGAGGTGTGGACAAAGGTCCGTGGCAAAGGAAGCTGTCTTGCGCAGCAGGGGGCGGCGCTGGAGCGCCCGGAGGCGGGGATGTTGTTTCACGTCGAAGGGATCAAACCCGAGTAAGCCCAGTTGCTCGTATAAGAGATCGAGTTCGGCAAGCCATTCCTGCGCGAGCGCGAGATCGGGGTTGTTCGAGGGTTTCATCGGGCGTTCCAAAAATAGGGACAGTCACCTATTTTTGTCTTCAAAAATAGGTGACTGTCCCTATTTTGTGTGGTGGGCGACATGATCGATAACTTCCTTGAAGCGTGGATAGTTGGCCTCGTGCGAGTATCTTTCCTGGATCGTGCGCCGGGCCGCTTGGCCCATGCGCTGGCGCAGGGCGCGGTCGGTGATGAGCCGTTCCAGCATTTCGCGCCATTCACCGGGCGTGTCCGCCAGAAAACCATTGACGCCATGCTCGATGACGTCCGCGTTCATCCCCACGGGCGAAATCACGGGCGGGACCCCCACGGCCATATACTGGAGCGCCTTAAACGCGCACTTGCCCCGCGCGCGCGGGGTGTCCTCCAAGGGCATCAGGCCAATATCGCTTTGGCGGAGGTAATCAATCTCGTGCTCGAGCACCCAGTAGTGGTTTTCGACCTCGACGCCCTCCAGTGTGTAAGGCCGGCCCGTCGAGATGAGGAGGCGGACAGGGTATTTTTTGGCGAGATCCTGGAGCACCGGCTCAAGCGGCGTCATGTAGCCGAGGTTGTCCTTCAGTCCGGTCCAGCCTAGCACGGTAGGGCCGTCCGAAGCCGCATCGTACTCCTTGGGCACATGGCGGACCATGTCGATACACGTTGGAATGATGGTGATGTTCGGGTTGAATCCTTGCACGTACTGGCGCAGGTATTCGTTGCCCACGATGGCGTGCGCGCACATGCCGGCCATTTTCCGCACCCAGCCGTAGTCGATGAAGCGGGCGAAAAAACTGTCGACGAAGGCGGGCGGCTCCCAAATGGCGTCGTCGATATCGAAAATGAGCCGGGGATTCATTAGCCGGATCAGCCGCTCGAGCACGGGGGGACCGTAAGGGAAGAGGGGACCGCGAAACAGGACCGCGTCCGCTCCCAGGACATGCCGCAGTTGGAGCAGCCTGCGGAGGAAGACCAGGAACAGGAACAGGAGCTTGGAGGCTTTGGAGCGACCCTCGTACAGGCGTTCCTGAAGCGAGATCGACGAAGGCAGGCATACGATGCAGATATGCCCTTCCGCCGCGAGCATGTCCGCGAATTTCAGGACACGATAGCGGATGGCGGCGATTTTTTCGCTGGCATTGCCGAAGAAGACGATTTTCATCGAACAGCGCTATCTACCTTTGAACTCAGGTGGCCGCTTCTCGAAAAATGAGGCCATCGCTTCCCCGACATCTTCCGTGGCGATCAGTTGGCTCTGCGCCCAGCGCTCGAGCGCCATCTGGCTGTGTTTGTCCAGCCCATCGCCCTGGTCAATGATGCGCTTCGCCAAGCCCACGGCCAGGGGGGCATTGCGCGCAATCTCCTGGGCGAGCGAGACGGCGGCCTCCTGCAACTGGGATGCGGGCGCCACCCGGTTGAGCAGTCCCCACTGCAGGGCCTCTTCCGCGCCCACATCGCGGCAGGTCATCAACATGTCTTTGGCACGGGCGGGGCCGATGATACGGCTGAGCCGCGTCGTTCCGCCCACATCGGCGACCAGGCCGAGCCGTGCTTCAGGGATGCTCAGCGCCACGTCGTCCGCGGCCACGCGCAGATCACACGCCAGGGCCAATTCGAGGCCGAGTCCCATCACTTTGCCGTGCAAGGCGGCGATCACGGGCACTTCCGTGGCCTCGATATTGTCGAGCAACTGCTGCATGCGGCCGGCCAGCCGGCGCAACCAACGGGAGGCATTCTGCGTGCCGGCCTCCGCCCGCAGCGCCGCCAGCGCCATGATATCGACGCCCGCCGAAAAAATGGGGCCCGCCGCCTGGACGATCACGGCCCGGAGTTCCGGATGAGCATCCACTTCGTGCATGGCGGAAGACAGTTGCTCCAGCATCTCGAGGTTGATCGCATTGCGTTTCGCGGCGCGATCCAGCGTGATGAAGAAGATCCGGTCTTCGGTGCGTGTCTGAATAAATGCGTCCGTCATGGTGCTCCCTGCCGCAAGGCCCCAGTGTACGTTAGATACACAGCGCTTCCCAAATTCCACAGGCCGCCGCCCCCAACAGCCCGTTGCAAAAGTCCAGAATCCATGAACCGGGCTGCTAATCCAATCTTGCTCACCGCGTCCCACAGGCGCCGCCGCCGCAAAATATGTTATCCTACTGAAAAGTGGATGTGGCGCGCCCGGGTGCAGGTGCCAAGGGCGCGTGTTTTCTTGGCGTAGACGCCGGCCACAGCGTCGCGGTTCAGACCGGTGCGGCAGCGGGAGTGGTTTATTCATGGCTGATGCGCGAGAAACAGACCCACGCAGCCTGGCCGAGTTGCGGGCGTTGGTGGCGCGCGGCGCACCGTATTCGCGGCGTTTGATCCACGAGTTGAAGCATGACACGCGCGCGGGCGCACAGGCGCTGTACGCCGTGTGCAAGAAGGCCCAGCGGCGGATTGTGGTGGAGAAACGCCGGCTCGAAAACATGTTGCTCTATGAGAAGCAAGCGCTGGCCAATGGTTTTCGTGTGATCGCGGGCGTCGATGAAGCTGGGCGCGGCCCGTATGCCGGGCCGATCGTCGCCGCGGCGGTGGTCCTGGCGGCGCCGGTCGAGCGGGTGAATGACTCGAAGCAACTCACGCCGGAAGAGCGCGAAGCGTTGTATGAAGAGATCCGGGCAGGCGGGCACCAGATTGGTGTTGCGGCCGTGGACGTGGAAGTGATCAATCAACAGGGAATTCAAACGGCCAACTACATGGCCATGGCCAACGCCGTCGCGCAACTGTTCCCCGCGCCGGACTTCCTGCTGGTGGACGGCTTCCGGATCCCCGGCGTGCTGCAACCGCAGCAACATGTGATTAAGGGCGATTGCCTGTCGCAGTCCATTGCCGCGGCCAGCATCATCGCGAAAGTGACACGCGATCGCATCATGATTGAATTAGACAAGCAATACCCGGGCTATGGTTTTGCGCAACACAAAGGGTACGGTACACCCGAGCACTATCAGAGAATCACCGAACTCGGTCCTTGCGCCATCCACCGTCAGCGGTGGGGCCCCATTCTCCGGGCGATAGAGGCTGACCTGCTGTTCGAATGGTCAGAAGAGGTTTAGTATGCGAGGTTTGAAACATACCATGTTGTTGTTGTTGGGAATGTTCAGTGTCGCGGGCTGCATGAGCGCCGGTGGCTCTGGCGGCGCCGGCGGTTTTGAAATCACTGAATTCGGGCGGCCGGTCCGTCCCTCGGAACGTGCTCGCGCCTATTCTCACTATATGACGTCGATCTACCTCGATCAGCAGGGTCAGTTCGAGCAGTCGCTCAAGGAATTGGAAAGCATTCCAAACCTGGATCCCGAAGCGATCACACCCACGCTGCGCTTGATCCGTGCCCACTTGCGGCAGCGTGATTTTGACAAGGCGCTGGAAATGGCGGAGCGCGCCGTCGAACAGGCGCCCGATCGCAGCAATTTGTGGATTGTGCTGGGCGAGATCTACCACCAGGTGAAACGTTACGACGAGGCGACCAAGGCGTTTACCAAGGCCATCGAACTGAACCCGGACAATGTCTTGGGCTATGGCGCGCTGGTGGAACTGCAAGAGAACACCAATGATCTTGTGGCCGCGATTGACATCTATCACCGCCTGATTAAATTGAATCCGAATTCCGCCGGGCTGCACTACCAGCTTGGCATCAACCTGATTCGTATCAGCGACTCGAAAGGCGCCCAAGAGGAACTGACGAAGGCCCTGGAACTGAGTTCGAGCCTGGTGCGCGCCCACTACTTTCTTGGCGTGCTGGCCCTCGAGGCGGGGGAAGCCCAGAGAAGCCTCGAGCATATCCGGAAATATCTTGACGTGCGCCCGGAAGACGCGGAGGCCCAGGAAATGCTCGGCGGCGCGCTCACGCGCCTGGGGCAGTACGAAGAAGCGCTGGGGGTGTTCCAGGGCGTGCTCAACGGCAGTGAAGTGCAGGCCAAAGACTATCTCGCGGCCAGTTACGTGGCCCTCCTGGCGGATCAGCCCCAAGCCGCGGAAAAACTGCTGCCTCCCGACGGGGCGCCCGTGCTCAGCACCCTGCTTCAGGCCACGGCGCGCCAGGCGCAGGGGTTGCCCTATCAGCCGCTGATCGAATCACTGGACACGGTCGAGGGGGACATTAACGACGAGGCCGATGCCTTTCTGGGCGATCTCCTGCACTTGTTCGGGCACGAGGCGGCCGGCCAGAACATACTCGAGCAAGTGCGTGTCTTTGCCGGCACGGGGGTGCAGAGCAAGACGCTGAAGGTGCTCGAGGCACGCACCTTAATGGCGCTCGAACGCGCCCAGGAAGCGGTGCCCGTATTGGAAGATCTCTTGCAGCGCTACCCGGATTTCGAGTGGACGCACTATTATCTGGCGCAGGTCTACGACGAGTTGAAGAATTTTGATCAGACCGAGCTGCATCTCAAGTCCTATCTGGAGAAACACCCCGACGATCCCGACGTCTTGAATTTCTTGGCGTACCTGTACGCCGAAGCGGGCGTGCATTTGGAGGAGGCGGAGGTCTTGTTGAAAAAGTCGCTCGCCGCTGACCCGGAGAACCCCTTCTACCTGGACAGTCTCGGCTGGGTTTACTACAAGAAAGGGCAAGCGGATTTTGCCATCGATTATATCCAGAGGGCCATCTACCGCATGGATTCCGACGATGCCGTCCTTCGCGATCACCTCGGCGATGCCTACCTCCTGAAAGGCGATCCCGAACGCGCGGTGTCGGAATGGGAACGCGCCGTGCGTCTTGACCCAAAGCTTGAAGGGGTCCAGCAGAAGATAGATCAGCACCGCGTCAAAGACGTAAGCGCACTGGCCCGGTGACCCTAAACCTCCATTGCCGAAGTCAAATGATCGAAAGCCGCCTCTTATGTTCTCACTGCGCGGCGGCGGTGAGTTCTACTTTTTCCCCCGGGCGCAGCACCAGGATAGAGGTCCCGTCCGAAACCGAGAGTTTCTGCGATTGCGGATTGTACTCCTGCGCTTTCCAGTCCCCGTAAATCTCCTCGCCCAGTTCCAGGTACCGGCTCATGGGCAGTGTGGAATCCGGCAGAATCACCGAAATGAGGAAGCGGGGCTGTTGGTTCTCCCCGTCGATGACGCCGTTAAGTTCCAATTGCGCGCGCTCCGTTGGAGACGGCCGGGGCGGAATGGTCCCTTGCGTACTATCTTCTTGACTTTCGCCCTGGGGGGTGGCTGTCCCCGGCAAGCGGATCTCATCGGTGATGGCCATGCTTTCGGCCACTTCAAATACTTTCGAAAGCGGTGGATTCGCCTTGCCGGGCGGAATCACTTGGATACGATAG
>JACPGD010000412.1 GCA_016182645.1 Candidatus Hydrogenedentota bacterium
CTCCGGCCGGGCCGTTTCGACCGGCAAATTGTCGTGGCCAATCCCGATATTACGGGCCGGAAAGCCATCCTCGAGATTCATCTGCGCAACCAGAAAGCGCCCCTCGGGCCGGACGTGGACACACAGGTGCTCGCGCGGGCGACCCCCGGTTTCTCCGGCGCCGACCTGGCCAACATGGTCAATGAAGCGGCCCTGCTGGCGGCCCGCCGGGCGCAGGACAAGGTCACTATGATCGATTTTGAGGACGCGAAGGACCGCGTGCTCATGGGGCCCGCGCGGCGCAGCCTGGTGTTGAGCGCCAAAGAGAAGCTGACGACCGCCTACCACGAGGCGGGCCACACCTTGATTGGCCGGCTGCTGCCGCATGCGGATCCCGTCCATAAGGTCACCATCATTCCACGCGGGCCGACACTCGGCGTCACCAGCATGCTGCCCGAAGAAGACCGGCACAGCATTTCGAAGGAGTACTGCCTGGCGACCATCCGTGTGCTCATGGGCGGCCGCGCGGCCGAGGAGATTATCTTCAGCCAGTTCACCAGCGGCGCGTCCAACGACCTCCGCGTCGCGACGAACCGGGTGCACGCCATGGTCTGCGAATGGGGCATGAGCGATCTCGGACCAATCTCCTTTGGCCACAATGACGAAGTGTTCCTGGGGCGCGATTTCGTTAAGTCGCGCGACTTCAGCGAAGAGACCGCCTCGGCCGTCGACCGTGAAGTGCACAAGATCCTTCAGGAAGCCTACAGAGACGCCAAAGAGATGCTCGTCAAACACGAGCCTATCCTGCGCGCGTTATCAGAAGCACTCTACGACAAAGAGACGCTCGAGGCGGAAGAAATTGACCGCATTATTCGCGAGCATGGTGGTGCGGATCTGATTCCGCCCCGGCCGCTCGATGCATCCCGCCCGAAGAAGCGTCGGGTTGAGGTAGACCTTCCTGGCAAGCCGGTGGAAGAAGGCAAGCCAGAGATTGGCGGCGTGCCCGGCGGCGAACCTCTCCCCGGCCCAGCGTAAGGCCGCTCCCGGGAAAGCCGATTCGGGCGAGCGTACCCGCGAGCCGGTTGGAGGCCGTGCGCAAAAGTAGCTCCCAATTTGCACTGGGAGCGCCGCTGCAACACGCCCCGCAATCTCGCCAAACCCTCATCCTGCATAGATCCGGGCGGGCGTTTCCTCTCCGCGTTCGGTACAGACCTAGGACGTTTCCAGATCCTCCTGGTTGTCCGCAGCGTGCGCTGAACCGTAGAATGGCGCCGTTGTGTGGCGGGGGGACGTCGCTGACATTCTGGAGCGAATACTTTCCCCCTCTCAGGGGTATTGCACGCGAAGGAGGGCACGGGGCATGGCTCTGGAAGTATGGCATCTCTGGACAGTGGCGGGTGTTCTGCTGCTGATTATCGAGATCTTCACCTCCGGTTTCATTATCGGTGTCTTCGGCGCCGCCTGCTTTGCTGGGGCGGTCGCCGCGTGGCTCGGCCTGTCCCTGAACGTGCAATTGCTTTCATTCGGCGCCGCCACCATCGTCTTTGCCTTCACACTCCGGCCCTTCATGCTGCGCTATGGCCGGAGTGGCGCCGGCCAGGCCACGACCAATGTCGACGCGCTGATTGGCCGGGAAGGGCGTGTCCTCGAAGCGATTGATCCCGAGACCCATGCCGGCCGCGTCAAGATTGGCGGGGAAGACTGGAAGGCCGGCGCCGTCAACAAACTCGTCATTCCTGCCGGCGCGCGCGTCGTCGTGCGCGCCGTCGAAGGCTGCACCGTGATGGTCGAGCACCAGAAGGGGTAACGCACCATGACACCGATCCTGATTGTTATTGGCGCCATCGTTTTCCTGATCATCATCTTTGCCATTCAGGGCCTGAAGATCATCCAGCAGTCGGAAACGATGGTCATCGAGCGGCTCGGCACCTACCACCGGACACTCGCCTCCGGCGTCAACATCATCTGGCCCATCATCGACAAGCCGCGCGCCATCGAGTGGAAATACGTCAAGACGGATGTGGCCGGCAACTCTGTTGTGCGCAAGGAAACGGTAACCCGCATTGATTTGCGTGAAATGCTCTACGATTTCCCGCGGCAGAACGTGATTACGCGCGACAACGTGGCCATCGAAATCAACGCGCTCATTTACTTCCAGATCACCGATGCCAAACGCTCTGTTTACGAAATTGCCAACCTGCCGGACGCGATCGAAAAACTGACGCAGACGACACTACGCAACGTTATCGGTGAACTCGACCTCGACCATACGCTCACTTCGCGCGACACGATCAACGCCAAATTGCGCGCGATCCTCGATGAGGCCTCCGACAAATGGGGCGTGAAGGTCAACCGGGTCGAATTGCAGGACATCATTCCACCCGCGGATGTGAAGGTGGCGATGGAAAAGCAGATGCGCGCCGAGCGCGACCGCCGCGCCACGATCCTGGAGGCCGAAGGTCAGAAGCAGTCCAAGATTCTCGAGGCGGAAGGTATCAAGCAGTCGGCCATTACGCGCGCTGAAGGCGACCGGCAAGCCATGGTCCTCAAGGCCAGCGGCGAAGCGGAAGCACGCATCAAGGTGGCCGAAGGCGAGGCAGAGGCCGTTGCCAAAGTGACGCAGGCCATCAAGGAAAGCGGCGGCGATCCCACCACCTACCTCATTGCGCTCAAGTACTTGGAAACACTCCGAGAGATGGTTTCCGGCCGCGACAACAAGGTCGTCTACCTACCCTACGAAGCGACGGCGGTCCTGGGTGCACTCGGCGGGGTCAGTGAATATCTGGGTAAAGCCAAGCCGGCCACCACGCCGCCACCGCTGCGCTGAGTGTTTCACCCAAGGAGTCAAAGACTCCTGAGAGACAGTCATCGACAGAATACTGTGAGATCGTTCCTGCTGTCCTCTCCGTCCATCATGTCCATCCTGTCCATTCGGACCACCGATGTCGGCTGCGCCGCACGCGCCGTTTCATTCAGGCGAGATCCTGGGCGAAGTGCAGGTTTGTGGAAGTCCCGAAGGAAGGGAATGGTGGGCGATACTGGGCTTGAACCAGTGACCTCCGCCGTGTGAAGACGGCGCTCTAGCCAGCTGAGCTAATCGCCCTTCGAGGAAGGATCCTATTCTATCTTGCGCTACCAGGGCGCGTCAAATA
>JACPGD010000408.1 GCA_016182645.1 Candidatus Hydrogenedentota bacterium
CCTCCGCCAAGGCGGCGTGAACCAACTGATCGAGCAGATCGGTCATCGTTTGTCCCAAATGCATAAGATGAAAAACCCCGGAAATCCCGGTTTCAAGAAGGGGAGGAAAAGTCGAGAGATTAGGCCAATTGTTTAGAATAGTAACATGCCCCAAAATGGTATTGCGACTTGTAGCCGGGAGGATACGCACCATGGGAGTGGGGACATCTTTGTCCGCGCTCATGTCTTCTCCGTACCCTCGCGCACAAAGGACAGTATCCCCGATGCGGCCAAGGCCATGGCCGCGCCGAACAGAAAGGCCGTGGGAGCGCCCCATTGCTGCCAGATCAGGCCGAACAAAACGCTGGCGGGCAAGGCGGCCAGCCCGACCGCGCCATGGTAGTAGCCCAAAGCCGCGCCGCGCCGGGCGGGCGGGGCCAAATCGGTCACCCAGGCTTTTTCAACCGGCTCGACGAGACCGAAATATAGGCCATACACAAGGAACACGGCGATCAGCGCGGCCTCGGAGTCGAACCAGGCGAAGGCCGCGTAAATGCCCGCATAAACAATCCAGCCGGCAAGCATCACGGGGCGCCGTCCCACCCGGTCCGAGAATGCTCCACCGAAATAGGCACTGACCATCTTGACTACATGATGCACTGCCCAGAGCAGGGCAATGGCGGACGCGCCGACGCCACCGTCATTGAGGCGCAGCAATATGAACGCATCCGTAGAGTTCCCCAGCGTGAAGAGGAGTACGGCAGCCAGCAGGAGCCGAAAATCCCGGCCGAGCTTCTGCCTCGTTACGGCTGGAGCCGCATCCGCCACCTGTTTCGTATGGTGGGGTCGATCGTGGACCCACAACACCAGCACCACCATAACCAGCAGCGCCGGAATGGCCGCGAGCAGGAAGACGGCGCGCAGCGAAAATCCGAACCAGGACAACAGCGCTGCCGCCACGAGCGGCCCCGCCACCGCCCCGGCATGATCCATGGCGCGGTGAAAGCCAAACGCCGCCCCGCGCATGTCCGCGGTCACGCTGTCCCCGATCAGGGCGTCACGCGGTGAGGTGCGGATACCTTTCCCCACGCGATCCGTCATGCGCAGGGCGAGCACTGTGACCCAACTGCCCGCGAGTCCGATGAGGGGACGCGCGGCCCCCGCCAATCCATAACCTGCAACGACGAAGACCTTTCGCTTTTGCAGGCGGTCGGTCCACCAGCCGGAGACGATCTTGAGCACGGCCGCCGTCGTTTCAGCGAAGCCTTCCACGACTCCCAACGCCAGGGCGCCGGCGCCCAGGACGCTCGACAAGAACACTGGCAGCAGCGGATAAATCATCTCGCTGGAAAGATCGGTCAAGAAACTGGCGGCACCCAGCGCCACGACCGTTGCAGGAAATCTCCTCACTTTTTTCTCCTTAACCGCCTGCCCATCCGGTCCCGGCCACCTTACTGGGCATGTCTCGAGGTTGAAGTGGTATACAATACAAAAGCGTTCCTGGGGAAATCGCCGGGGAACGGAGCGTAGGAGGGTGCATGATGGGCCGGTGCGTAGTTTACTTCCTTGCAGGGGTCTTCACTGTCGCTCAGGCTGCAACCGCGGTGGTGTTTGTCGTGGACAGCACCAGCGACGAGGGTGACACCAACCCGGGGGACGGCCAGGCGCGGACCTCGGCGGGTACTGTCACCCTCCGCGCGGCTCTCGAAGAGTCTAACGCCCTGGGGGGTGATGACGTGATTCAATTCTCCAACACCGCTGCGATATTCCCGGAACAACCGCTTCCAGCAATCGACAGCCCAGATGTCCTGCGCATCGAAGGTGCTGGAGGGACTGTGCTCGACGGCGCGCGGCTGCCGCGCGGCAGCGCCCTGCTCGTCGTGGAATCCGCGTCGAACGTACTTCGAGGGCTGCGGTTCATCCACGCGCCCAACGACGGGATAGCGGTGCGCGGGGCGGAGGCCGCGGACAACCTCATCGAAGAGTGCCACATCGGCTTTTTCAACGGTGCCTCGGACGGCAATGGCCGGCACGGAATTCGCCTGAGTGAGGGAGCGCACGATAACACCATTCGCGGTTGCGTCATTCTCGGCAATGGCGGCAGCGGCATTGTTCTCGAAGATGAGGGGACAAACGGCAACCACATACTGGGCAATGGCATCGGCTATTCTCCAGACGTGGATTCGGGAAACCATGAAGAGGGCCTCACCATTTCGGGGGGCGCCTCGGAGAATATCGTGGGTGGGCCCGGCACCGAGGCGAATGTGATTGCCAGCAACCGCAACGGCATTCTTATCACGGATGCGGCCACGCGCGGAAACATCGTCCGCGGCAACTTCGTGGGCACGAACGAGGACGGAGACGGTGGACTGGGCAACCTGCTTGACGGCATCGCCCTGCGTTTTGACACGCGCGACAATGTGATTGGCGGGAGCCACGCCGGCAATGTGATCGCCGGCAACGGGCGGCATGGTCTGAGCTTGTTGTATGGCGCCGCCGGCACGGCCGTTGCCGGGAATCAAATCGGAATCGCGGGCCGGAATGTGCCGCTGGGCAATGCCCAAAACGGCATTCTAATTTTTGACGCCAAAACAAACTTGGTGGGAGGCACGGAGGAAGGCGCCGCCAATATCATCGCCCACAATGGCGAAGAAGGTGTGGTTGTTAACGGTGTGGACGCGACGGAAAACACACTCCGCCAGAACAGCATCTACGCGAATGCCCGTGGCGGCATCGTCCTGCGCGACAACGCGAACGCCGGGATTCTCCCCCCGCGCGTAGTCAACCTATCGCCAATCGCCGGTCACGCCACGCCCGACGCCATCGTCGAATTCTTTGCGGATGAGGCCGGCCAGGGAGAAAGCTTCCTCGGCAGTGCAACTACGAACGGCGACGGCGCGTTTTCCGCCCCGTTAGAGCTGGCGTCTTACGCGGGGCAACAACTGACCACGACCGTCACCGATGCCGCCGGAAATACCTCAGCCTTCAGCGAGCCCCGGCCCATTGTCGACGGGGGCGGCGAAGGGGAAGGCGAGGGGGAAGGGGAGTGCGCGGACCCCTGCGAGGCGGTGGCCGACAGCGATGGTGACGGCCTGACCGACTGCCTGGAAGTCTGCGAGTATCAGACCGACCCCGAGCAATCCGACTCCGACGGCGACGGCATGCCCGATAACTATGAGCGGGAATTCGAGACGGGATTGGATCCGCTCGCGGGCGAGGATGGCGGCCTAGATGCCGATGGCGACACCCTGAGCAACTTTGAAGAGTTCTTGCGGCGCACGTCACCGCTGGATGCCGCCGATCCCGATATCGTCATCTTTGTGGCGCCTCCGCCGTTGGGCGCGGATGCGCCGGGGCGCGGCACGCTGCCACAGCCCTATGCAACCATTGCGTTTGCACTGACCCAAATCTCGCCCACGGCCGAGATCCCGGCGCGCATCGTCCTCCTGGGCGGTGGATACGCGGAAGACGCCGTTCTGGCACCGTTTGTGACACTCGTGGGATTCCCCGGCGCCGACGCCGTAGTCGAAGGGACACTCATTGTATCGCCGCCAGCGCAGGTGCTGGACCTCACGCTTCAGGCGGGCGCAGCGGCCCAGACGCTCCTGACCGTTGCAGGCGGAGACGGTGCGGTTCTGCTCGCAGGCCTCTTATTTTCTGGCGCCGGCCAATCCGGCGTTACGGGGGTGATGCTGGAAGAAGGGGCCGGCGGCGTGGAATTGGAGAGCTGCCGCTTCGACGCGCTGGCGCTGGGGCTGCGTGCGGAGGGGCCGGTGCCGCGGTTGCGGCGCTGCGCCTTCAGCAACGTCAACACCGGCGTGCAGATCGCGGCCAGCGACGCCGCGATGGCCAAGTCGCTCGGGGATGCCGCCGATCCCGCCACGGGTTGGAACGATTTCGATCTGGCCAGCATTGCCGGTCCAGCCGTAGTGAACGAACGCCCGGAAGAATTGAAGGCGGAATTGAATAATTGGACCACGGACGATGCCGAGGAGATCGGCGCCAAGTTGGAAGGGGCTGTGGACTTCGAGCCGTTTCTGGTGACGGAGCAGGAGGCGTCCATTCTGGCCGCTTCCCTCTATTGCACCGTCTGGGATTCCTCTACGCAGACGCCTATCGAGAATGCCACGGTCGAACTCACGCCAAGCGGCTATCCCCCAGTGACGGAGAACACGGAGGGCCTGTACACGTTTCCCGTGTTGGCTGCCGGCGCTTATGATGTTGAGGTGAACGCGCTGGGCTTTGCGGGCGGCGCGGCGGCCGTGGAATTGGCGGACGGCGAATTGAAATCCATCGTCGTGCCCTTGGGCGTGCCGGGGGCGGAGGGCGAAGGCGAAGGCGAAGATCCCCCGATGTGCTGTCGGCGATTTGAGGGCGACGGCGGTCCCTTTTGGGCAGAAGGCGCCCTCCTGGTCATTACGCTTCTTGTCGCCTCGCGCTTCCCGCATCCCAGGCGCCGCTAGCAGCTAATGACACCATCGTCCAGGTGTGTGTGGCAGGAGATTCATCGCTTCGCTCAGAAGGACTGTCCACTTTCGTGTGGCCATGATTCTGGTGTCGTGGCCAAAACTACCCCGCTACCCAGCCGCCTGACCGGTTATTCGCCATGACCCTTCGCCGTTTGAACCTTATCGATCATCAGCACACCCTCCGCTCTGAGTACCCGGGCCAGTTCCGAAATGGTGCGTTGCCAGTGCTCGCCCACCGAGGTGATTGGATACTGCATGCCCCGCCGCCACGTGCCGATGATCCAGTAGCGGAAATCATACAAGCGCCTGTCTGCCTGCGCTTCCGTTCTTGAAAGCAGCCGCCGCTCCGCGCCAAGCTCCAGGACTCTTTCCACTTGTGCGGGGGGTACGGCCACCGCCAGGCCAATTTCCCCGATATCGTCGCCCTGCCTGCCCCACGTCCCGAGAACGCCAAGCTTTTCATCGGTAAACGATTGTTCTTCCTCGAGTTTAAGGAGGCCAGGCGCGATAGTGTCTTTTCGATGCGCCGGTGGAAGCAGCACGTGGACTTCGCTTTCAGGATGCCCCGCATAACTGAAACAGCGCAGGCGCACTTCCTGTTCTGGAGTCTCCGGGAAGACATTTTTGGCAACGATCTCAACGGCGGACCGAATCGGTCCCGCGCCCAACACGCGATGTTCAAACTGGACGTGCCCTTCGCCCGCGGGACTCTGTACCGGGTACTCTTTACCGTCCACGTACAACGTCAGGCCGCCGAGTCCGCTCGTCTTGCCCACGTGCAGCGCATCGATCCCCCACGCCTGTTCCACGTGATAATCCTCGCCCACAATCGGGTAGAGCAGCCGCTCCGCGCGCGGCAGCAGCCGGTCTTCCACCTTCCCAAAGAAGTCGAATTGCCCCGTGTAGAAGCGAAACGCGCCAGCGTCGGACTCCCACGCCACATAGGCCGGCGTGTCCAGCACGGCCCGCGTACGTTGCGCATAATCAGGCGCTCGCATGCCCGTGGGCGCATCGTAAACGAAATACGTCTGCTCGCTGCCCGGCGCCACCGTTGCCAAGAACACCAACTGTCCTTCGCCGCCAAAGTCCCAGTCATCCACCTGGTGAGGCACCACCCTCCAGTCCAACCAAAGGTCGCCCGCGACCACCACGCAGTTCTGTGGATTGAAATCCTGCACCGCGTGCTTCCGCAGCGTCTGGAGGTCAATGACGACGGGAATGCCGCGGGAGGAGGAAGCGTCTCGGTCCTGGAGCGAAACAATCACGGGCACCCGCCGCTGGTAAGTCTGTCCGTCCAGTTGCAAGGGACGAAAGTGGCTCGCGGGAAGCACCTCCGCGCCACGCAGGGCCGCCAATTGCTTCGCCGCCTCGCCATAGCGGCCTGCCAGGTAAACATGCGATACTTCCGCCCACCCGGGGGAATGCCCCTCCTTGCTTTTCAGGGCTGCGTAGAGCCGGTCGCGCATCAAGTCCAGGTAGAAACGCGCTCCGGCAGGCGAGTTCTGGATTCGCACCCCGATTTCGCGCTCGAGATGATACGCAGGCAACGTATCGCGGTAGTACGCGGCCACCTGCCCCGCTGACTCGGGGAGAGCCGATTCCTCTCTGCTGGCTGCGTCGATAAAATGCTGCGAACCCCGAAGGACATCTTGCAGCACTGCGGGATAAAGCGACGATATTTCTGAGAATTCCAGGTCGACCTCTCGCCGTTTCGTTCCGAGTTCTTGCTCGAAATCCACCGTCCCGTCCGCATCCACGTCCGCGCTGCGCACGTCCAGATGGCCGTCGCCGTCTTCATCTTTCCAGGTGTACGCCGCGTCGAGCACGCCGTCGAAGTTATAGTCAATGTCTAGATAGCCGTACTTCGCGCCCACGAGATGAAACCGCTGGTCAGTTTCATCGAAGTACAGGCGGAGCGGCGAACCGGGTTTGTGCGAAACCTCTGTCCGCTTGTTGAACGTCGAGCACGGTGGGCCGCCCACCTGCGGGAAGTCACCCAGTTTCGATTTGTGATTCAGCAGGCCTTCCCAGCGCTCGTTGGGATCTTCGTCCACGTTGCCGTCGGTGTTGCTGTTCACCTCGTCCCAGATAAACATCGCCTTACCCCACGCCGCCTTCTGGGCAAATTCCTTCGTCTTGTCCCACGGCAGGACCGGGTGCGTCTCGATCCCGCGAATCGTGTACACCTCATTGTCCCAAAACTCCGACGAAATGCCCTCCTCCGGCGGCAAGGCCGTGATCGAGAAATCGTAGTTGTGGACGTTGTCGGGGCCGGCGTCGTCGTCCGCGTCGATGCTATAGCGCAGGTTTTGGACGTCATAGCCGACCGCCGTGATTCGGATCACCAGTTCGCTGGCAAGATCGCCGTCGAGATCGTAAAAGGCGAACGGATCTTCATACATGTTGAGCCAGCGCTCGTCCTCACTCGTGATGCGGAACTGGTAGAAGAGTTCGTCGCCGCTGAAATGCGTCCGCCACTGGCAGAGGTCCTGGTAATAGTTGCCGTTCACGTCGTACCAAAGCAGGTTGTCGTCGCCCACGTCTACCGCCCACCACACCGTGATGTCGTCCTTCTCGTCCGGCCACTGCTTGTCGTAGAAAATGCCCATTTGATCGAGGTCGTTGTCGTTGTCGTCGTCCTGATAGTCCGTCACGCAGTCGATGTAGCCGTCTGCGTGGTGGTCCCAGAAATAGAGGTCGCTGTCCAGATCCCCGCGCAGCGTCTCTGGCATGTCCCCGTCTTCGTCCACCACGCGCACCAGCAGCGGCTGAATCGTATGGCGTTTCGCCGTGTCGAGATACCACAACTCATCTACCTTGCCGTCGCCATCGGCATCAAGTTGGAGCGACTCCCCCGCCACCAGCGCCATCACCGCCGCCACACGCTCCGCCGCCAAAGTGCGCGGCGTCTTGAACACCCGCTCAAACGCCACCGTGTCGCCGACCGGCTGCGCCAGGGCCCATGCTGTTGATAGACACAGGGCCATCAATGCACCGCGAATATGCATGTGCTTATTCCTTTCCCCACGGGAGTATTCGGGTGATGCTCCCATATAAGACTTAACCAAAGTGCCCAACGTCAAGTGTCGGCGTTCCATTCTTTGTTCCCTCCTGGTATTCCGGAAGTTGCCACATCCGGACGGGTCAGCGCGCTGATTCCAGAGCGGGCGGTGTGGCCCCCCCCCGCTACTCGTCTTTTCACTGCCAGCGAGTTTTCCTGTAGAGTAAAGGACTTGTGGCTCCGGGATGCGTGGCGGGGCCAAGGTTGGAGGCAGTATGGCGCGGTTACTATGTGTAGCGGGGTGTTTCCTGGTCGCATGCGCGGCGGCAGCGCAGGACCCGGTGGATCTGCTTCCAGATCTCTTCTTCGATGCGGAAACGCTGGAAGACAACCTGATCGACACCATCCGCATTCCGGATCACGCCCTCTTCCGCTTCACCACATCCATCCCCAACATCGGCGCCGGTGAATTCCGCCTCGAGGCCACCGGCGACGCCGTCGATAACCGGCGCAATGTTGTGCAGCGCATCCGGCGCTCCGACGGTTCCTCGTTCACGCGCGACGCCGGCGATTTCGTCTACAACGACAGTACCCATCGGGTCGAAAGTGCCGGCTGGGGCGTTTTCCGCATTCGCGAGCTCCTGCCCGGCGACGGGGTGGGAGACATCCTGCGCACCGGCGGCAAGACTGCTGTCCGCATCACCAGTTCAATGCTCTACGATGGCTCCCTACCCAATGTGCCGCCGCCTGGCGAACGCTTGCTCGCGGGCAACGGGTTCCAAGGCATTTCCGTGGGCTACACGGACATTTATACGAAGTACCTCGACTTTCAATGGGTGGACGTGACCGGCCTCTCGGATGGAGAGTACTGGCTCGAAGTCGAGGTCGATGTTGCCGGGCAAATCCTCGAGCAGAACGAAACCAACAATATCACCCGAATCAAGGTTTTCCTTGACGTGCCTGAAATTGGCGAGGGTGAGGGAGAAGGCGAGGGTGAAGGTGAAGGTGAAGGTGAAGGTGAAGGTGAAGGTGAAGGTGAAGGTGAAGGTGAAGGTGAAGGCGAGGGTGAGGGAGAAGGCGAGGGAGAAGGCGAAGGCGAGGGTGAAGGCGAGGGTGAGGGAGAAGGCGAGGGTGAGGGCGAAGGCGAGGGTGAGGGAGAAGGTGAGGGAGAAGGTGAGGGTGAGGGAGAAGGCGAGGGTGAGGGAGAAGGCGAGGGTGAGGGAGAAGGCGAGGGTGAGGGCGAGGGAGAAGGCGAGGGTGAGGGAGAAGGCGAAGGCGAAGGCGAGGGCGAGGGTGAGGGTGAGGGCGAGGGCGAGGGCGAGGGAGAAGGCGAAGGCGAGGGTGAAGGCGAGGGTGAAGGCGAGGGTGAAGGCGAGGGTGAGGGCGAAGGCGAGCCGAGTACCATTGACGAAATCGCCGAGGAATTATTGGGCAACTTCGACAGCGTCGACGCCAATGACGACGGCGGTATCTCGCTGGTCGAGGCGCAAAGCAGTCTACCGGCACTGACCCAGGAACAATTCAATTTCATCGACCGCGACGACGACGGCCACTTGTCCGAAGCCGAGTTGCGCCAGACACTCGGCCTTCCCCCCGGCTGCGATTGCCCCGGCCTGTCGTTCCTGGGTCTTAAGCAATTCTTCAACAGCCTGTTCGTATTTGGCCTCTGTGCGCTGGCGCTGGCCGCTGAATCGCGCTAAACCTTTGGCCGGAGGTGGGGCCGGCGGCGTGACCGATGTTGACTGGCCGTTACACCATTGCTTCCAGACCGCACCTAGGCTATTATCTCTACACAAACCCTGGGTCTGACGGAATGGGAGCGCCATGAACATCCACGATCTTTTCGAGCTAGTGTCGAGTGAGAAGGCCTCAGACCTCTTGATCAGCGCGGGAGCGCCGCCCATCTTGCGCATTAACGGCAACCTCTTTCGGAGCCGGACGGATGCGCTCACGCCCGAGCAGACGCAGCAATTGATCTACGACTTCCTCACCGAGGAACAGAAACGCTCTTTCGAGAAACACAAGGAGTTGGATTTCTCCCTGGCCGTCGGGCGGCGCCATCGTTTCCGCGTGAACGTCTTTTTGCAGAAACAGGCCGTGACCGCCGCGCTCCGGCCAATTCCGGAGAAGATTCCCGCCATGGATGACCTCGGCGTGCCCGACGTGGTGAAGACCCTCGCCCGTGCCCGCCAGGGACTGGTCCTGGTGACGGGGCCCACCGGTCACGGCAAGACCACCACCCAGGCCGCCGCCATCGATCTCATCAACAACGAGCGCGCATGCCACATCGTCACGATTGAGGATCCCATCGAGTACGTGCATTCGCACAAGCGCAGCATTGTCGACCAACGCGAAGTGGGCGGCGACACCAATTCGTTCCCCAGTGCTCTGAAGTATGTCCTGCGTCAAGATCCCGATGTCATACTTATCGGCGAAATGCGCGACCTCGAGACCATCAAGGCCGCCCTCACGGCCGCCGAGACCGGCCACCTCGTTTTTGCAACCCTCCACACCAACGACGCCATCCAGACCGTCGACCGCGTCATCGACGTCTTCCCCGGGCCGGAGCAGCAGCAGATTCGCTTCCAGTTATCGATGACCCTCCTGGCGATTCTAAGCCAGCGCCTGTTGCCGCGCTCGGACAACAACGGCCGTGTGTTGGCGTGCGAAGTGCTCCTCAATAATACGGCCATCGCGAACCTCATCCGCGAAGGCAAGACGCACCAAGTCTACAGCGTCCTGGAAACCAGTTCAAAGGACGGCATGCAGACCATGGATCGCTCCCTTAAGACCTTGTACCGGAAAGGTTTAATCAGCTTCGACGATGCCTCCGCCAACATGCGCAACCCCAAAGACCTGAAAGAGGTGGGATGAGGAAGCCTCCGGTTGCGGCGCGGCCACGCGCCCGTTCGCTTCAGAACAGCGGCCGGAACATGTGGAGGGCGTAGCCGGCGGCGGCGCAGAGGAGGCCGTAGAGAAAGAGGTAGACGACGGCAAGGGGGGTGAGGTGACGGCGGCGGAAGGCGGAGCGGAGGCGGAGGAAAAGATGGCGCAGGGGGTTGGGGCTGATGTTGGCCACGATAACGGTGATGTTGTCTTTGCCGCCGTTTTCGTTGGCAAGGCGGACGAGTCGCACCGCAATGTCCGCCGCGGTCCCGTCTTTCTGCACCTCGGTCTTAATTTCGGAGTCTTTCACCATGTTTACGAGGCCGTCGGTGCAGAGCAGCAGTATGTCTCCGGGCACGATGTTCCACCGGTAGGTGTCGATGGCTACGTCGGGGTGCGTGCCGACACAACGGGTGACAATATTCCGGCGAAGATCGGTCTCCGCTTCGGCTTTGGACATGCGCCCCTGGCGCACCTGCTCATCCACCCAGGAATGGTCTTCGGTGCGGTCAATGATTTCGCCGTCGCGGAAGTGGTAGCACCGGGAATCGCCGACGTTCGCGAGGTAGACCCGCTTGGGTGTGACGATGGCAACGGTGATCGTCGTGCCCATCGGTCGGCCCTTCTTCACCAGATCGGAGTTCGTCTTGTGAATGCTGTCGTTGGCGCGCTGGATGGCGCCGCGCAGGCTCGGGAAGGGGCCTTCATCGCGGATATCGGCGTCTTCACTGTCGGAGACAGGGTGGGGCGGTTCCTTTAACACGTCCCTGATAATGGAGACCGTGAGCTTGCTGGCAATCTCGCCGCCGGTATGGCCGCCAAGACCGTCGGCCACGCACAGCATCGCACCCTCGCTGAATAGAGACAGCCCCGGTGTGTCCTCGCGGAAAACACCGTAGTAGTCTTCGTTGTTAGGTTTGCGGCGCCCTTTGTCCGTCAGGGCGGCTATATCCAAGCGCATAGGCCTCCCCCTTCCGCGCGCCAATCTTCCCGTACTGCACCCATAGTCCAAGCATCTTAGCCCGAAGCGGGCCTATGGTTCTAGTTCGTTCTTGTTTGTTCGTTCCTGATTCAGGGTGGCCGAAGGTCTCGTTTGATGGCATACCGCAATGGAAACCAGTTCGTTCTGGGTCCTGATCACCGGCTTTCCGTGCGTTTGCGCCGAGGATCGGGAACCGGTGCGGCCGCCAGCAGGGCTTTCGTGTAGGGATGGACGGGGTGGTCGAAGATCTGGGCGACCGACCCATACTCCACAATCTTTCCCAGGAACATGACGGCAATCGCGTCGGAAATATGACGGACGACGCTGAGATTGTGGCCGATGAACAGGTACGTGAGCCCCAGCTTCTGCTGGAGGTCTTCGAGCAAGTTGAGGATTTGCGCCTGGATCGACACGTCGAGCGCGGAGACCGGCTCGTCGGCCACGATGAGGTCCGGTTCGACGGCGAGGGCGCGCGCGATCCCGATGCGCTGGCGCTGGCCGCCGCTAAATTCGTGCGGGTACCGGTCGGCCGCTTCCGGGGGCAGCCCGACCAACTCGAGCAGCTCATATACGCGGTCGCGCCGCTCACGCCGCGGGCGAAGCTGGTGCGCTTGCAGGATTTCGGCCAGCATCGAGTAAACGGTGATGCGCGGATTGAGCGAGCCGTAGGGGTCCTGGAAAATAATCTGCATCCGCTTGCGCAGGCGGCGCATCTCGCGTTTTGGCAGCGCGGTCACTTCGATTTCGTCGAACCACACCTGGCCGGAAGTCGGCTCGATAAGACGCAGGATGGCGCGGCCCGTGGTGGTCTTGCCGCTGCCGCTCTCGCCCACAAGACTGAGGGTCGCGCCGCGCCGCACGCTAAAACTGATGTCGTCCACGGCGCGGACGGCCCCCACCGCGCGCGAAAAGACGCCGTGGCGCACCGGGAAATGTTTCACGAGACGATCAACCACCAGCAGATCACTCGCCATGGGCCGGCTCCTTTTCCGGGATGCCCACTGGGCGGCCCAACTGCTTCATCCAGTCCTCGTTATGCAGCCAGCAGGCGGCGGTGTGGCCCGGGCCCACCCGCTCCGGCCGCGGTTCCTCTTTGAGCGAGATCTCCATGCAATAGGGACAGCGCGGATGGAAGCGGCACCCGCTCGGGAAATGGATGGCCGCGGGAACGGATCCCGTAATGGTGTACAGGCGCTCGCCCGGCTTGTGCATGCCAGGCAGTGACGCGAACAACCCGCGCGTGTAGGGGTGCTTTGGCGTCGCGAAGAGTTCTTCCACAGGCGCCTGTTCCACCGTTTTGCCCGCATACATCACCACCACGTCATCCGCCGTTTCCGCCACCACGCCAAGGTCATGCGTAATCAACAGGAGCGCCATGCCCGTCTCCCGTTGAAGGTGTTTGAGCAATTCGAGAATCTGCGCCTGGATTGTCACGTCCAGGGCCGTGGTTGGTTCATCCGCGATCAGGATCTTAGGGCTGCACGCGAGCGCCATCGCAATCATCACGCGCTGCAGCATGCCGCCAGACAATTGGTGCGGGTAATCATCGACCCGCCGCGCCGGTTCCGGAATGCCCACGCGCTCCAACAAGGCGATGGCTTCCTCGCGCGCTTTCTCCTTGCCCAGTTTTCGGTGCAACCGGAGCACGGCCCCAATCTGATGCCCGATGCGAAAGACGGGGTTCATCGACGTCATCGGCTCCTGGAAGATCATCGAGATGTCGTCACCACGAATCCCGCGCATCCGCGCCTCGGAAAGCGAGAGCAGGTTGACCCCGTTAAACCAGACTTCCCCCCCCGCAATCCGGCCCGGCGGCTGCGGAATGAGCCGCATGATCGAGAGCGCCGTGACGCTCTTCCCACAACCGCTCTCTCCCACCACCGCCAGCGTCTTCCCGGCGCACACGTCAAAAGACACGCCGTCCACGGCGCGTGCAATCCCCTGGTCCGTGTAGAAATAGGTGTGGAGGTCGCGCACGCTCAGCACGGCACCGTTGTTGGCTGGTCCGCTCATTGGCGCAACCTCGGGTCCATCGCATCGCGCAGGCCTTCGCCCACCAGATTAAACGCGGTGACGGTCAAGAAGACCGCCGCGCCGGGAAAGATCACGAGCCACCAGCCAAACTCCACGTATTGCTGCGATTGCTTGAGTATTTCGCCCCAACTGGCTGTGGGCGGCGGCACCCCAAATCCGAGAAAACTGAGCGAGGATTCGATCAGAATGGCGCCGGCCACTCCGAAAGTGGCCGAGACCAGCACCGGCGCGAGCGCGTTCGGCAGAAGGTGCCGGAAGATGATCCGCCAGTCCCGCAGGCCGGTGGCGTGCGCCGCCGTGGCGAAGTCGCCCCCGCGCAATCGCAAGAATTCCCCACGCACGAGGCGCGCGTCCTCTGGCCATTGCGTAATGCCGACCGCGATCATGATGTTGTAGATGCTGGGCGGCAGGAACGCGATCAGAGAAAGGATGAGGATGAGCGACGGGAAACAGAGCATCACTTCGATGGCGCGAAGCACCACGATATCCACCCAGCCGCCGTAGTAGCCG
>JACPGD010000409.1 GCA_016182645.1 Candidatus Hydrogenedentota bacterium
AACGCCGCCGCCTGGTGCGGATTCGTCCCATAGCGCAGATTGTCTACCTTCGAGTATTTGTGCCCCAGAATCTCGATGGAGCCAGGAAAGGCGCCCTCATGACGGGTGCGGTACATTTGCTTCAGATCAGGCTCGCTCATGTGCTCCTCCGCTGGGCGCTATGCGCGGTACAGACTGTGCCCGATGCCCATGGCGTCACGGCAACGTTCCACCGTTTCGAGGGCCACAGGCGTTACTTTCTGCGCGTTCGTGCGCAAGAAGTCCTTCACGAACTCTTCGGTATTCGCAGAGTCATTGTACTTTTCGATGATGGGCACATTAAACGCGGACACGTACTCCGCGACCGACTTCTTCAGCGTGCCATAAAACTTCTCGCCACGGCGGTACTTGCCCAGGAAGTCCACGTACACGTCCTCGGATGCCAGCAGGCTCAGCAGACGGTAGAGCACGCCAACACCGGGCGGCATCTTGGGCAGGACGACGTCTGGGTCATTACTTTCCGTCTCCAGGGGCAGTGGATCGGTCGTCGTCGGCACGGCCTTAATCTTCTTGAGCACTGCCGCCGGGTCGTCCAACAAGTCCAGAGTATTGCTCTCGCTCTTGCCCATCTTCACGCTGCCGTCCAAGCCCGGCAAGCGCAGAGCGTCGCGCCCCACGCCGTGCGGAATGTTGAGGATATCGCCGAAACGATGGTTGAATTTCTGGGCGATATCAATGGCCATTTCCAGATGCTGGCGCTGGTCATCGCCCACCGGCACAATGTCCGCCCGCACAATCAGGATGTCCGCCGCCATCAAAACCGGATATCCCAACAATCCGTAGGACAAGGGGTTGCCCTCGGCCCTGGGATCTTCCTGGAGCTTCGACATTTTGTCCTTGTAGGTCGTCCCGCGTTCGAGGTGGCCGATGTTCGTCACCATGCCGAGCAGCAATGACAACTCCGCGGTCACGGGGAGATCGGACTGGCGATAGATGACCGACTTCACCGGGTCGAGCCCGCAGGCGACATAGGTCCGCAGCATGTCAACCGTCTGCTGGAAAAAGTCCTGCCGCTCCGTCACCGTCGTCAGCGCGTGGTAGTCCGCAATAAAGTAGTAGCAGCGCTCGCCCTGTTCCTGCAGGCGCAGAAAATGCCGGATCGCGCCAAAATAGTTGCCATAATGGAGCCGCCCCGTCGGCCGGATGCCCGACAAGATAATCTTCTGTTGTGTGGCCATGCTTCCCCGTATTTCACTGGCGCCGGAAAGAAAAGGAATGAATCCCGAGGATAGCGAAACCGCCGCCCCACTTTCCAACCGCATTCCGTTTTCCGCCATCCTTCCCATCCCTCCCATTCTTCCCATTCTCAGCCACACTCAAAAAAGGCCCGCCGGCGTGAAGGCTGGCGGGCGGATCTATACTGCGTCCTCGGACGCAGCTCCATCTAGTCTTCCAATGGGTTCCTTGACTGCTGCCACTTCGTCACCGTGACGTTGTTCATCACCTGTTTCACACCGGGCGTCGTCTGCGCGATGTTGCCGATCGTGTTGCGCTGCTGGTCGGCCAGGACCGTGCCCGTGATCGTGCAGACGCCATTGTCCACCTCAACGTCCAGGTCGCCCATGCTGATGTAGCGGTTCAGCGCCAGGTTCGCCTCCACCCGTTTCTCAATCCATTCGTCGCTGAGCGTGTCGATGACGTTTTCCGACTTTTGTGCCACTTTTTCCCCCGCCGTTTCCTCCGTCGGATCTTCCGGCGCTATGTCCACGATTTCGTCACGCTCCTCCGCTGTTTCCGCGCGTTGTTCCGCCGCCTCCCGCTCCGCTTCCTCCGTCTCTTCCGTGGTCTCCTCCGTTCGCGCGGCCAGCACGGTGTCCACACTCAATGCGTTGTCCACGTGCTTCACGCCGTCCACGTCGCGCACCAGCCGTTCCACTTCCTGCTTGTCCTCCTCCGAGGCGACCTTCCCAGTCAGTTCCACTGAGCCGCCGTCCACTTCCACGTCGATGTCCGCGTTCTTCACTGTGGTGTTGTAGGCCAGCCGCGAGCGCACATCGGCGCGCAGCGTCTCGTCATCAACCTTCACCGTCCACGGCCGCGCCATGCGCCGCAACCCGGTCGCCGGCGTCCCCTCCTTCGCCGTCTCCTGGTCCGGGCGCGCCTGGTCCGCGGGAACAATCTTGAGGTTATTCGTTACCACTTCGACGCCCTCAACAGACCGCGCCAGCCGCTCCGCCAGCTCCTTCTCGATTTTGTCCTCGACCGTCCCTTCCAGCGTCACGTGCCTGTTCTTCGTGGTGGTGTTAATGCTGAAGGGGCTCAAGTACTTGTTTAACAGGTACGTAGTTTCGATCCGGGCAGTCAACGCCGCGTCCCGTACCTGGTCTGCGATGGATTCCTTGTGCTGCTCGACCGGCGCACCCGTTCCCGCCGGCGCCGCGGGCGTGGTCTCCGCCACCGGCTGCGCAATGCCGCCGGTGGGTTCCGCGAAGGACCAACACGCACCTAATATCACTGCCATCGTGATCTCGAAAGCCGACCTGTACATGGCTCACCTCATTTGCTTGCTGTTGCTGCCCAACTGCAAGTAGGGGCCCTCGAGCAGGGGAGAACCCGGGGGCCCCGTGGAGTCAGGCAAGGGTAACAAGGGCTTCACTTTGTTCTGTCTCTTACCGCTTTGCAATCGCTGCCCCGCGAGGTGCAACCGGCGTGCCATCGGGGAAATTGCCTGCACCGCTTGCCCAAACCTGAATTACGGCGGCGCGCGGAGAAAAAAAGTGACACTCCCCCGTCACTCTGGGTAACGCTGTGTGAAACCCGGCCACCCTGGACGCTACCGCGGCAGCACTATCTTCCGTTTCTGGGGATCGGACTGCTCGCGGTAGAGGATGGCCACGTGACCGACTATCCCCGCCGCGGCACAGCCTGTCTGGCGGCAGATCTCCTCCACGAGCGCTTTCTTCTCCGGCTTGTGCTCGTTGAAGCGGACCTTGATCAGCTCGTGTGCGTCCAACGCCTGCGACACGCTCCGCACCAGGGTTTCCGTCACACCCTGCTTCCCTACGAGCACCAACGGCTCGAGATGATGCGCCTGGCCACGCAGATACTTGCGTTGAACACTGCTCAATTCCTGCATATCGAGGTCCTCGCGGAATAATCTTCGTCTAATCGTGACCACGCCTCAGTCCGAATCTACCCATGGCCTTGCCGCAGACCCTCGAAGTATGACCTCCATCGACGCGTTGACTCAAACACAGGGGGCGCGACCATTCCACTGGCTGATTTTTTTTGAATCCTTCCTGCCGCGCCCCTATAATCCCTTCCCCGGAGGTACTGCCTGACTTCCGGGGAACTGCAAGTGGCGGCCGTTCCCGTTCTGCGAGGGGTCATGGATTCCATCGAGCGTATCTCTAAAGGTCTATCTTTTGACGATGTCCTGCTGCGGCCGGCCCGCTCTAATGTCCTGCCCCGTGAGGTCAGCATTGCCACGCGCCTGAGCCGGAACCTGTCTCTCAACATCCCCCTCCTGAGCGCCGCCATGGACACGGTGACCGAGTACCGTCTCGCCGTGGCCATCGCCCAGGAAGGCGGGCTCGGCATCATCCACAAGAATCTGTCCATTGACCAGCAGGCGCTTGAGGTGGATCAGGTCAAACGGTCACAGGCGGGCATCATCACCCAGCCCTTCACGCTCACTCCCGATCAAAAGTTGCACGACGCGGAAAACCTGATGTCGCGCTATCGCGTGTCCGGCGTGCCCATCACGGATGCGCAAGGCTATCTCGTGGGCATCCTGACGAACCGCGATCTGCGCTTTGAAGAAGACTTCTCCAAGCCCATTCACGAGGTCATGACGCCGAAGGCACGCCTGGTGACGGTGTCCCCGGGCACGTCGCACGAGGACGCCAAACGGCTGCTGCACAAGCACCGCATCGAAAAGCTACCCATCGTGGACGAAAAGGGACGCCTCGTCGGCTTGCTCACGATCAAGGACATCATTAAGGCCCGCGATTTCCCAAACCGTTGCCGGGACGAACATGGCCGGCTCCGCGTGGGGGCCGCCGTGGGCGTGGGGCCGG
>JACPGD010000421.1 GCA_016182645.1 Candidatus Hydrogenedentota bacterium
CACCCCGCCATGCTTCGGCGGCGGCAGCGTGCTGTCCGCCATGCCCGCGGACATCCCCAGGACCAATGCCAACCACGTGAACAACGCACCGCTCTTCCGCATGCCTATATCCTTTCAAAGCAGTTCATGCTGGCTCAGTTGCCAATGACAATACACAAAAGTCCTGGGATTCAGCAAAGCATTCTGTCCACTTCGTCCAGTTCATCCACTGCGTCCATTCCGTCCATCATGTCTATTTCGGTCCCCCCTCCGCGTTTGGCACAGCGGATGGATTTTGCTATTCTAAGCGTGGGTGATTGCAAAACTGGCGAGGTGAGCAATGGGTAGTGCGGGGCGAATTGTGTGCTTTTGCTGGGGTGCGTGCGCGCTTGCGGTGTCGGCGCTGGGGGTCTCCGCGCAGCAAACGCTTCCGCCGCCGGTGGACCGGCCGGTGGATTTTGCGCGCGACGTGCATGCGATTCTGGCCGAGAATTGTTTCAAATGCCACGGGGGCGACCGCACCAAAGGCGGGTTGTCTCTCGCATCTCGTGAAGCGCTGTTGAAGGGCGGCGAATCCGGCCCGGCCGTGGTGGAAAAGGAGAGCGGCGCCAGCGCGTTGATACGCCGGGTGACCGCGCAGGACCCAGACGAGCAGATGCCACCAGAAGGCCGCCGCCTGACCCCCGATGAGGTCGGCATCCTCCGCGCCTGGATAGACCAGGGCCTGAGTTGGCAGGAAAGCGCGCCGCAGCTTTCCCCGGATGCGTCCCCGTTACAGCTTCGCGAGGTGGCGATTCCAGCGGTCGATGTAGGGTCGGATCACCCCATCGATAAGTTCATGGCGAAGTACTTGCTTGAGCATGGCCTGCAAGAGCCCCCTCTGGTTGATGATCATACCTTTGCGCGCCGGGCGCATCTGGACGTTGTGGGTCTGCTGCCGCCGTTGGAAACGCTGGCTGCCTATCGCGGCCCGGCCGGCGGGGACAGGCGCGCGGCATTGGTGGACGCACTGCTCGCGGACAAGCGCGCCTATGCCGAGCACTGGATGAGTTTCTGGAATGACCACCTGCGCAATGATTTTAAGGGCACGGGCTATATCGACGGCGGACGGAAGGCCATCACCCACTGGCTCTACGACGCGCTCCTGACAAACAAACCCTACGATCAGTTCGTGCGCGAACTGCTGCACCCCACCGAAGCGTCGGAAGGTTTCATCAAAGGGATCGTGTGGCGCGGGTCGACGGCGGCCGTGCAGCGCCCGCCCATGCAAGCGGCGGCCAGCACGGCGCAGGTGTTTCTGGGCATCAACCTCAAGTGCGCCTCGTGCCATGACAGCTTTGTCAGCAACTGGAAGCTCACCGATTCCTATGGACTCGCGAATTGTTTCAGCGAAGAGCCGCTGGAGCTGGTGCGCTGCGACAATCCGACGGGCAAGATGGCGGAGTATAAGTTTCTCTGGCCGGACTTGGGCGCCATCGACGGGGCGCTGCCGCGTGAAGAGCGCATGGCCCGCGTGGCCGAATTGGTGACCATGAAAGAGAACGGGCCCTTCACGCGCACCATTGTGAATCGGCTCTGGGCCAAGGCGCTGGGCCGCGGCATCATCGAGCCGCTGGATAATATTCAGGCAAAACCGTGGTATCCGGAACTTATAGACTGGCTGGCCCGTGATCTGATTGAACACGACTATGATCTGAAACAGACTCTGCGGCTGATCCTGACCGCGCGCGCGTACCAGTGGCAGACGTGGCCCTACACGCCGGAGGAGGAACAGAGCAAGGATTTCGTGTTCCGCGGGCCGTGTGTGCGCAAGCTGAGCGCGGAGCAATTCGCGGACGCCATCGCCAGTCTGACCGGCCTGTGGCAGCAGGCGCCGCAGTACCAATTTGCCGGCGTGAGCGGCGATGACAAGGGCCGTGTGCGCGCCTGGCGCGTTACGGCGGACCCGTTGACGCGCGCGCTGGGCCGGCCCAATCGCGAGCAGGTAACCACGCGCCGCGAAACCATCAGCACCACGTTGCAGGCGCTGGAATTGACGAATGGCGCGACCCTGGCCACGGCCTTGCACGAAGGCTCCCCCCGGGTGATCGCGTCGGGTCCGTCCGACACCACCGCGCTGATTGAACAACTCTACCTGGAATCAATCCAGCGCGAACCGTCCCAGGAGGAGTTGGTGATTGCGCGCGAAATGCTGGGCGACACGCCCAGTCCCGAAGGTGTTGAAGACTTGCTCTGGGGCATTGCGATGCTACCGGAGTTTCAGCTTATCTACTGACGAGGAAGCGCGAGATTAAGAACGGGGCAGGAAGCCCCGGCTACGAGGACACTGCGATGAATACCATGAACCGGCGCGATTTCCTGAAGACCGCCAGTGCGGCGACATTGGCGACGCTCGCGGCGGGCGCCAGCGCCCCAAAGCTGGTGCCAAGAGCTGACCGCATGATCGTGTTATGGATGGCCGGTGGGATGGCGCACACGGAGACCTTCGACCCGAAGCGCTTCACCGCGTATGAGACCGGACTGGCATCGGACAAGGTGCTGAGCACGTTCCAGCCGATTGATACGGCGGTGGATCACATCAAGATTTCGGCAGGGCTCGAAAAGATCGGGAGCGTCCTGGATCGTGGGACGCTCATCCGCACCTATCAGGCGGGCGATCTTGGGTTCATTCTCCATTCCCGGCACCAGTTTCATTGGCACACGGGCTATGCGCCGCCGCTGACCGTGGACGCGCCGCACCTTGGCGCGTGGATTGCCAAGACGCTCGGTCCGGACAACCCGGACGTGCCCGCATTTATCGACATCGGGCAGCGCTTCGATAACGGCGAAGGCGAAGAACTGAAAGCCTTCCACACGGCCGGCTTCCTCGGCAGTGAATACGGCCCCTTCAAGATCCCTTTCCCTGAAGATGCGCAGGCCAGTGTACAGCCGCCCAAAGGCATGACGCCGGGCCGCTTCGAGAACCGCTACAAATTCTTCAAGAAACTTGCGGAAAAAACACCTGTGGGCCAGGAGGGCAGCGAGTACCAAAAGGAGTCGCTGATCCGCTCGATGGACAACGCGCATCGGCTGCTCACGTCCCCCGCCCGCAAGGCGTTTGACCTCTCCCAGGAACCCAAGCCCATCTACGATGCCTACAATACGGGCCGCTTCGGGTTGGGCTGCCTGTTGGCGCGACGTCTGTGCGAAGTGGGCGCGCGCTTCATCGAGGTGACCACGGAATACACCCCCTTTGAGTATTGGGACACCCACGAGAATGGCCACACACGGCTGGTGGACATGAAGCGCACGATTGACGCGCCCATCGCCCAGTTGGTACTCGACCTCGAAGAGCGCGGCTTGCTCGACCGCACCCTCATCGTGCTCGCGTCCGAATTCAGCCGCGACATGATGACCGAAGGCAAGCCGAACAACGAGGTCAAGAACCAGGTCGAAGTCCCCGCCGTCATGACGGAAATGAAGCACTACGGCATGCACCGCCATTTCACCGACGCGGGCTGCGTCCTCCTCTTCGGCGGCGGCATCAAGCAGGGATTCCTCTATGGCAAGACAGCGGACGAGCGGCCCTGCAAGACCATCGAGAACCCGATCAAGATCGAAGAACTGCACGCCACCCTGTATCATGCCCTGGGCATCCCCGGGGACCACGGCTACATTACGGAAGAGCGCCCCTTCTACACCACTAAGGACGGCCTCGGGAAACCGGTGATGGAATTGTTGGCCTGAAATTGTTCCTCGTTTAGGTCGTATCAATCCTATCGGCCAGCAGTTCACTTGAATCTTTCCAAGAGTAGCTCCTTCCCAATTGTTTTATGTTGCCCTCTGTTGTACAATATATTGTACAAGCTAGATGCCCAAAAGGAAGGTGTATAACATGGATGTCCTCTCTTACTCCCAGGCACGCAATCAGCTCGCCGATACAATGGATAAAGTGTGTGATGATCACGCCCCCGTGGTCATCACCCGAAAGAACCACCGCAACGTGGTCATGATGTCTCTGGAAGACTATCAGTCGCTTGAAGAGACGGCCTACCTTTTGCGCAGTCCCAAGAATGCGCGGCGACTTCTTAAGTCAGTGGCTGAATTGAACGCTGGGGGTGGAAAGCTGAGAAAGTTGATCGAGTGAAGCTCTTCTTCTCCGAAAATGCCTGGGAAGACTACCTCCATTGGCAGCGGACGGACAGAAAGACCCTGGAGCGAATTAACAGATTGATCAAGGAGATCCAGCGTTCGCCATTCGAAGGAACTGGCAAGCCTGAGCCGTTGCGACACGAGCTTTCTGGCTGTTGGTCTCGGCGGATTAACGAAGAAGATCGAATCGTCTATAAGATTGAGGGAGATTCGCTCCAAATAGTCCAACTACGTTATCACTATTGACACCGTGTGCTGCTGGTCAAGCAGAGACGGCAATTCGGCGCTGGCCTATTCGCGCAACAACACGTCCGTCGCGAGACGCACCTTCTCGACCAGCTTGCGGAGCGGAGCGTGGCGCTGGGCGAGGTTGCGGCCGTAGATGATGGCCTTTCGTTGCAGGCGGTAGCGGTCGAGCGCCGGCTTCGGCGGGGGAGCGGCCGCCTGGCCTGTGGCCTCTTCCAGCGGCTTCCAGAGGGTCTCCACCGGATAGCCAATCGTCTTCAGGTCTTCCGGATCCACTTGAGCCATGACGCCCTGCATCAACGTGAGCTTGGCCGGGTCCGCGGCGAGTTCCTGGGCCCACTTCTTAACGGAACCGGTCGTCGGGCGGGCATGCTGGGCCACGCCAATCGGATCGCCGAGGCCCTTTGGCGCCGTTTCTTCTTTCTTGCTGCCGTAGTCGATAGCTTCTTTCTCAAACGGCACGCCGATGTACGCGCAGATCTTCTCGAACCATTCCTCGGGCGACTTCACCAAGTCTTCGTAACGGACATGAATAAAGGAAACGTCGCGCTGGCGGAGGAACTGGGCGATGGCCGGCACATAGCGATGAATAATCGGATTGTGGTTGTGCGCAAGCTGAAAGTCGCCATCAAAAAAGGAATTGGCGAAGGACGAAAACATCGCCAGCGGATGCCGCGTCAGCACGACGTACTTGCCGTCCGGAAACACCTTCATCATGAAGGGCAGGATGAGCGCGTAGGCCGGGGTCTTATCGAGGCATACCGGCCGGTTTCCCTTGGCCTCGGCATAGCGGCCATACAGCACATCGCAATAAGCACGGCAGGCGTCCCAATAGTCCTGTTCCTCGCGCGGAAGTTGCTCGATGAACAGCTTTTGTGCTTCCGCCGCGAGGATATGATCGTAGGGTGCCTTGTCCACCTTCGCCCATGGCCCGAGATGCGCCAATGGCGTCAACAGGTGCGGTTCGGGCCCACCCTGGATCATCGTGTGCGCGGACAACATCCGCTCGAGCATCGTCGTTCCCGAGCGCGGCGCACCAATTACAAACAGCAATTGTACGGACATCTTGCAAAGAACTCCCTGTTTCGACAGGAGTCTAGCACCGCCCGAGAAAGTCCCTCAACCTCAACGCAGATCAGATTCTGGTTCGTGCTCGTAATCGTGAATCGTGAGCGAATGCTCAATTACGATTCACGATTGTGCAGATTCATCAACCTCAGGAGGGCCATCCCCCCCGAACAGTCTCCGAAGCCTCTCCTTGACCTCATCCCAATCCGAAACTATGGTCTCTCCTGCTGCCAGCGCCCTGGCCCGCTCTTTTAGCACAGCTTCATGCCATGCTGGGGACTCAAACTCATCCTCGTTCGGAGGCCAGTCTTCGAAAAGGCTGTCAAAGGTTTGTGGCATGTGGAATCTTCTCAATCACGCGACAGCATCAGCATCCGCAGGATGTACCAGAACAGGAGCGCGACCGCGGCGAACAATGCCAGCGAGGCGGCAACGTGCTGGTCAACGCGGTATTCATGCAGCACGTTGGAGGTGTGGTACAGGATGTAGCCGCCGGCGAGGGCAATCATCGCGCCCGTGAAAAAGACGCCGAGGCTGAACCCGAACAGGAGGCTGCACACGATAACGCCGAGCGCGGCCAAGGCGCTGACGCCAAGAAATGGCCCGAGGAACGAGAAATTCTTCCCACTCAAAAAGGCCGTGCCCGTCAGTCCGGCGAAGACGCACCCAGTGACGATGCCCGCCGTCGGTATCACTGCCGGGCCGCCGTAATTCGCCGCCACATACAGGAGCGGCAAAAAGATCACGGCTTCCGCCACGACGTAGACGGACAGTCCAAGGTACTGCATGCCCATCGATGTGGCGGAATGCGCCCAGCGCTCCGCGATGTAGCTCACCGCGATGAACGCCAGCAACACCACCAGCCAGGCCATGCCATTGGTCATGACGGCTGTCAACTGCTCCGCCAAGGGCAGGCTGAGCAGAAAGGTTTCAATGCCCGCAAACGCGAGCACCGCCAATGCCAGGTGAACATACGTCCGCCGAATAAACGCCGCGCGCGCGCCCGCCGATGCGCGGTCCGCCAAGGTTCCTTCCGCCGGTCTAAACGTGCCGTATTCTTCCATAAACCCTCCTCAGAGCCGATCGTCCTTTTCAGCGCAGGCACTCCGGCCGCCAGCCCGCACTTCGGGGAGGCCGCCAACTGCCCTGGCCAATACCTTTATACACTACAGTGGACAGGAAATTCATCGAAGTGTGAGACTTCTCACAATAATTCTACCGGCGCCTGACAGAAGCCTGACCATGCCGCTGAAAGCATCCGTTATACTGGCATTACCCCAGTTGGCCGCCGAGGTTTTGGACGTCGTTTAAGTTATTGTCCTGTTTCCGCTTAAGGGGTTTATTTGCCCCGGAAGTCCGGCATATGCTAATGTTTCGGCCCAATCCGGCAATTCCCGCAGGCGCGCGGCGATGCCTGCCATCCATTTCTTAGGAGTACCATGAAAAAAGCCATTTCCTATGCTGTCCGTATTGGCGTTCTCGTGTTTATCTGCCTGCTGATCTTCTGGCCTGAAACCCTCGGCCTGAGTCCCATGTTCTTCGGCGGGATCAAGCCAATTGACATGTGGTACCAGATCCGTGACGCCAGCCGGTATAGCTTGGGCGTGGGCATGTTTACCCCCGGGACCTTGGGGCTGGATGGCTGGCGGCTCGTGGCGTCGGGCGCTTACACCAAGGAGTGGGTGAAGTGCGCGACCGTGATCGCGGTGGAGAAGTTGATCGGATTCGTGTCGCTCACCTTCCTCGTCTTCATCACGTTTCCGTTCGGCTTCAAACTGCTCAACATCAACCCAATGCTCTTCTCAGGCATCCTGGTGGTGCTTTTCGGGTTCACCACGTTCTGCTTTCTGCTGCTCTTCAATCCGCGCATCATCCAGGTAATGGTGACCGTCCTCCCGACGCCCGGTAAAATCCGGGCGGTGGTGCATCGCATCGGCACGGCCGCGACGGCCTACAGCGATCACCGTGGCACTCTGCTGCTGGCGGTGGTCTTTGGACTGGGCGTCCATTTGGCCATTTGCCTCATGATGTTCTGCACGATGATGGCCATTCGTGCGCAAAACACCAGCATCCTCGACATTCTGTTCGCCTCGCCGCTCATGATTTACATGTCCGTCATCACCCCGACGGTGAGCGGGATGGGCGTGCGCGAGTTGGTTTTCGGCTACTTCCTTGGTACGCAGAGCGGTTACGACGCCGCGGTGACCTTCAGTCACTTGGGCTATTGGACGGGGGAGTTTGTCCCGCTCATTATCAGCATTCCGCTGCTGATCCTCGGCGGCCGTCCGGATCGCGCCAAACTCGAGCAGGGGATGGCGGAAATGCGGGCGCATGCGCGCGCGGAGGAGGATGAAGGGCTGCACCTGACCCCGGAGCAGGTGCGTGACTACTCCCGCAAGGTTTATGGCACACTCGCGGCGGGTCTGCTGGGTGGGCTCGCCGCCGGCGCGCTCATTGGCCTCATGGAGGCCGGTTGGCTCTTCAGTTCCATTGCCGGACTCACCGAAGTCCAGATGTTCTGGTGGGGGCCGCTCGTCTATGGTCTCCTCTTCGCCGGCGTGGGCCTGGGCGTCAGCGCGGGCTTGTTGTTCCTCTACCTGCTCCTTGACCGTTTCGCTTCGGCCGTCGCCAATTACGCGCTCAGCTTTGCCGGGACCTTTGGCCTGGGCGGGCTGGTGATCGGCGTCTTTCGCTATAAGCGCGACATACTCGAAGGCCATGCCGCGCACCTGGCGGATTACCTCAAGATTGCCGGCGGGGTCGCGGCCATCGCGGTAACGGGCCTTGTTGTCCTCTACGTCCTGGGACGCAGCGCCGAGGTCATGACACGCCGGCGCCCGGCCCCGCTGATGGCCAGCGCGGCCGGCCTGTTTCTTGCGCTCGTCGCCGCGGGGCTTGTGACGGGCATGATCACCAGGCCGCAGCATGCCGCCGCCGCGTTCAAGGCCGCCACACAGTCGCCGGGACCGAACATCATTCTCGTTTCCGTGGACACGCTCCGGGCCGATTACCTCAAGCTGTACGACCCGGATGCCAAGGCGGCGACGCCTGCCTTAGACGCTCTTGCCAAGGATGCGGCGCTATTTCACAAGGCATTCTCGCAGGCCTCGTGGACCAAGCCATCCTTCGCGACCATCTTCACCGGCTTGTATCCGGAACAACACACGGCGACGACGAAAACGGCAGCCATTCCCGACGAAGTCGAAACCTTGGCGGAACTGCTGTTCAAGGGTGGCTACTACACAAAGGGCTTCCCGAACAATCCCAACGTGTCGCCACTGTTTAATTTCGGCCAGGGCTTTGTCGAATACACGTACCTCGAGCCGAGCCTCTATTTCGGCGCGGAAAGTTCCTCCTCGAAGCTGGCGCTCTATAACGTACTGCGCCTGGGCCGCCAGGTGGGGAGCCAGAAACTGGCCAAGATCGTCCCATCGCTAGGCAAGATGAACGTCTATGATTTCTATCAACCCGCCGAAGTCGTGACGGGCCTGGCGCTCGAGTGGCTTGACACCAAGACGCCCCCCGCGGACACGCCGTTCTATCTTTACCTGCATTACATGGACCCGCACGACCCCTTCATGGATCCGGAATCGCCGGAGGGCGGCTACGCGCGGGTGCGCATGGAGCATCCCGATCCGGACAAGTTCACCGAGCCGATGAAGAAGGCGTACGTGCGGGAGATCGAGTATCTCGATCAATGGCTTGCCAGGCTCTTTGAGGGGTTGAAACAACGCGGCCTCTACGACAACTCGCTCATCGTCTTCACCGCGGATCATGGCGAGGAATTCTTCGAACACCATGGCTGGTGGCATGGACAGACCTTGTACGATGAAGTGACCAAGGTGCCCTTGTTATTGAAGCTGCCGGCCAACAAAGAAGCGGGTGTCGTGAATGAGGACCTCGCGCGCCACATCGATTTGGCGCCCACGCTGTTGAAGTTCGCCGGTATCGATAAGCCCGCCGTGCTGCCGGGCATTGTTCTCTACGATCCCGCCAGCGGCTTCGGTAACGCCGGTACCGCGTTCTCCTATGCGGAGAACGATTTCGAGGGCAACGTGCTGCAGTCGGTCCGCTCGAAGTCTATGAAGATCATCAATGCCAACGCCGACAACCCGCGCCAGCTCGCGCCGGTGGAACTCTACGACGTGGCCCAGGACCGGCGGGAGCAGCAAAACCTTGCGGGCAAACCAGAAGCCGTCCCGGCCCAGGAGGGCTTGCAGCAGGTAGTGGCCGACTACCAGAAAGTGATCGAAGAAAACGCCGCCGAGCCAAGCGGTGGGGTGGACACCGGCAACGTCGACGAGCAACTGAAAAGCCTCGGCTACTTGTAGCGCGTATTCCGTAGTGCCGCGCTTAAGATGGGTGGGTGGCAGCTTTAAGCGCGGCAATTGCTGAAGGTCCTGCAGTCAGTTCGTCAATGCCGCGCTTAAGGCTGCTCTCTCCATACGGGTGGATTGCCCAAAGAGGCAGCCTCAAGCGCGAAAGAGACAATTATGCGATTGAATTCAGGCCGGCGTCGCGCCTGAAGCTGCCACCCTCGAGTTTCAGTAGGTTTCAACTGCCCAATTCATCCATGCGAAACATCGAACTCAAAGCCCGCCTCCACGACCGTGCCCGCGCTGAGGCCGCGTGCGCAGCCCTGGAGGCCGCACACCAAGGCGACATTCACCAAATTGACACGTACTTCCGCGTACCGGAAGGACGGCTCAAGCTGCGCGAAGCCACGCCTGGCCGCACTGAACTCGTCTTCTACCACCGTCCCGACGTGGCCGGACCCAAGGGCTGCGAATACACCTTGGAAACCGTGCAACCAAGCATCAAGCCGCTGTTGAGCGACGCCCTCGGCGTGCTCGCCATCGTGGATAAACTGCGCACGCTTTACCTCTGGCACAACGTGCGCATTCATCTCGATTGCGTCAAGGATCTTGGAGACTTTCTCGAATTCGAGGCCGTGCTGTCCGCAGAATTCGACGATGCGGACGGCTTCCGTAAACTGGAACGCCTTATCGCCGAGTTCCACCTCGCGCCCGAAGATCACTTGGAAACCTCTTACCTTGAGATGACGCTCAAGCAGCGTCCACCTCGTCCATTTGGTCCGTAAGGCGCCCCAGTGTTAGACTCAATTTCTCCGCATCCCCCTTCATCGCGAAAGATCCCGTCATGAAAGCCCAAGTCCTCCATGCCATCGGCGATCTGCGCCTCGAGGAAGTGCCCACGCCCATGCCGCGCGAGGGCGAAGTCCTCCTGCGCGTGGGCGCGTGCGGCGTGTGTGGCTCAGACATCCCGCGCATCTTCAGCAAGGGCACCTACCGCTTCCCCACCATCCCTGGCCACGAATTCGCCGGGACGGTCGTGGCGGCGGGCAAGGGCGTGAGTGGGCTGCTTGTCGGCTCGCGCGCGGCCGTGTTTCCCCTGATTCCATGCCGCCAGTGCGGCCCGTGTTCGATTGGCGCTTTTGCGCAATGCGAGAACTATGACTATCTTGGTTCGCGGAGTGACGGCGCGTTTGCGGAACACGTCCGCGTGCCCGCGTGGAACTTGCTGCCTTTGCCGCCCGATTTGTCGCTTGAAGAGGCGGCCTGCGTCGAACCTGCCGCCGTGGCCGCGCACGCCTTGCGCCGCGCCCAGGTGGATCTCGGCGACAGCGTGCTTATCTTCGGCGCGGGCCCCATCGGCCTGCTGGTGGCCCTCTGGGCCCAACTTTGGGGCGCGGCGAAAGTGCTGGTCGTGGATATTGACGTCGAGCGCCTGCGTTTTGCCCGCAAGATTGGCTTCCTTCACCTCTTCGACGCCCGCGGTGACGTGGGCGACTGGGTGCGCAAGAAGACGGAGCGCGGCGCGGACATCGTCGTCGAGGCTTCCGGCAGTGCGCCGGCCCTCGAGAACTGCATGCGCTGCGTGCGAACCTTCGGCAAGGTGGTCCTGCTCGGCAATCCGGCGGGCGGCATGGCCTTGAGTCAGGACAGCTACTGGGCCATCCTGCGCAAGGAGCTCACGGTCGTTGGCAGTTGGAACAGCGTCTACAACGACACGCCGCGCAATGAATGGAAACTCGCCATAGACGCGATGGCCTCCGGCAAGCTGGACGTGAAGCGGCTCATCACCCATCGCACCACGCTCGACGGGCTCTGGGATCACCTCCTGATGATGCGCGACCGCAGTCCGTTCAGCAACAAGGTGATGTTGATTGGTGAGGAATAAGTCTTATAGGTACTACAGGTCTTATAGGTCCCCTGGAGCCAAATCATGAAAGCTGCCGTCCTCGAATCTCTGGAAAACCTTGTCGTCCGCGAATATCCCACACCGGAAGCGGATGAGCGAAGTGTCCTGGTGCAAGTGAAGGCCTGCGCCGTCTGCGGTTCGGATATCCGCATGTTCCACCATGGCAACAAGCGGCTGAAGCCGCCCGCGATTATGGGGCATGAAGCTTCGGGGCAGGTGGTGGCCGTGGGCGCGCAGGTGGCCAAATTCAAACCAGGCGATCGCGTGGCCATCGGCGGCGATGTTCCCTGCGGCGAATGCGCGATGTGCAAGGCAGGGCTCGGCAACAACTGCGCCATCAATTTTGCGATGGGCTACCAATTCCCGGGCAGCTTCGCGGAATACGTGTTGCTGAACCCGCTCGTCGTCGAGCACGGCCCGGTCGCGTTGTTACCGGAACACGTGAGCTATGAGGAGGGCGCGTTGGCCGAACCACTGGCTTGCATCCTGAATGCGCTCGAACTCTGCCGCGTCCAACCGGGCGACACGCTGGCGGTGATCGGCACGGGCCCCCTGGGTTGCATGATCATGGAAGTGGGCCGTAGCCTCGGATGCGCGAAAGTCATCGCAATCAATCGCTCACGCCCGCGCCTCGACATGGCGCGGGATGCCGGCGCCGATGTCTGTATCTGCAGCGGCGAAGAAGACGCCGT
>JACPGD010000422.1 GCA_016182645.1 Candidatus Hydrogenedentota bacterium
ATATCGTTCCCCGCTGGAAGAACGACGGGCTGTTCTCGCCGAAGCTCGTCTGGAAACGCAGGCCCTATGCGAGCGACGCGGAGGCGGAAGAAGTCGCGGCGAAAATACGAAGCGCCTTGAAGCGCGAAGAATAAAGATGGGAGGGGCGGGTATTCCTGTAGAATAAAGAGGAGGAATATGCCCATGCGAACAAGCCTGCCCAGGGTGGCGTCCATCATGCAACGAATTGTCTTGTGCCGAAGAATGCTCTTGCCGGCGATGTTGGCACTGGCCGTTGTGGCTGCGCCCACGGCCTCAGCCCGGCTGATTGCACTGGATCCGCCGGGAGAGAAAGATTTCATTCTCGATAAGGCCGGTCTGATTTCAACGGAAGACGCCGCGCGAATCAAGGAAACTTGCGGCAAACTGCTGTTCGACAAGGCGATTCCCATCGTGACCGTGACGATCGAATCCATGGCGCAATACGCCGCGCAGGACATGCGCATCGAGACGTTTGCCACCCTCCTCTTTGACCAATGGGGCATCGGCTATGAGGAAGTGGCCGGCAAGAAGTTTAATCGGGGGATGCTGTTGCTGGTGAGCGCGGGAGATCGCAAGGCGCGCATTGAACTCGGCGCGGACTGGGCACACGATTTCGACGTGACCGCCCAGCAGATCATGGATCAGCAGATCATCCCGCGCTTCAAGCAAGGCGAGTTTTCCGCCGGCATCGTGGCGGGCGTCGAGAGCCTCGACAAAATGTCGCGCGGGCTGGAACTCCCGCGGGCGCCCGTCTCGCCGCTGCAGATACTGCTTGTGGTCGGCGGCATCGCCCTGGGCATATTCACCGTCGTCTCCCTTATTCGCAGCGGCACAGGCGGCTGGGGGTGGTTGCTCTGGGCGGCCATCTTTGGGATTGTCGGTTACCTGCTCTACAGTTTTCTAACTTCGTCCGCGCGCGGGCACAGCGGGCTGGGCGGCGGTTTCAGCGGCGGCTCATTCGGCGGCGGCTTCTCGGGCGGTGGCGGCGCCACAGGCTCCTGGTGAATCAACCGGCGGGGAGGCAAGCATGACCAGAGCTTCGCAATTATTCACGGAAACTGAGAAGGCGCACATTGAAGAGGCGGTGACCGCGGCCGAAGCCAAGACCTCAGCGGAGATTGTCCCCGCTGTCTGCACCGCTTCGGGACGCTATGACCGCGCCGAGGACATCGCCGGCCTCTGGCTCGGCGCGATCCTCGTGGCGCTTGCGTGGTTGCTGCTGCCGTGGGAGCGCTCGAACGCCGGCTCCTGGGGTCTGTCCTGGGACCGGGTGCAACTGCCTGCGATGCTCCTGGGCTTGGTGGCCGGCTTCATTCTCGGCGCCGCCCTTGCCAGCCGCATCGCTTGGCTGCGGCGCCTCTTTACGTCACGCAAGGAGATGCAGGACGAAGTCGCCGTGCGGGCGCGCCAGATCTTCTATGATCAGCGCGTGCACCACACGGCCGGCTGCACCGGCGTCTTGCTCTATATCTCGCTCTATGAACGCATGGCTGCGGTTATCGCCGACGGCCCCGTCGTCGAGAAGCTCGGCCAGCCCGCCGTGGATCAGTTGTGCCATGACCTGACCATGCTCCTCCGCCGGGGCACGGCGGCCGAGGCCCTTTCCACAGTCGTTGCGCAAGCCGGAGAACGGCTGGCAACAGTGTTTCCCCGCGAGTCAAGCGACCGGGACGAATTGTCCAATAAGCTGGTGCTATTGGCTTGAGCCACAAAGAAAAAGCGGGCCACTAAGTTTATGACTCGCCTGGAGTTAAGAATGGTAGCGGTGCACGGATTCGAACCGCGGACACGTGGATTATGATTCCACTGCTCTAACCAACTGAGCTACACCGCCCTGGAAGAATTATTGTAGCAAATGACGACCCAAAATTCCAGAGTCGCCTGCCATTCTTCAGACAATGGGCGTGCAAGAGCTTCCCAGTAGCGCCAGGAAAGGATTGCGGGAGGGCCGCGATTTCAAGACTGGAGCCCTGGTTCCGTTTCACCCGGTTCCGGTTGATGCCGCGGGAGAGTGGGTGTTAGTATCGCTGCGCCTCTCATCTTAAGTGGTTCAACTGCCGCGGCATCGCGCGCAGGAGGCTGGGTATCTCGTGTTGTTGTGGAACCGAGGGAACAAGGGCGGCGCAGAGACTTCCGCTCCCGACACCGTGAAAGCGCGGGCCGCCGCGGCGCCGCCCGCGGTGGGTGCGCCCGTGGCGCAGGCCCCCGCGAAAGCCGCTGAGGCCCCGATAAGTCAACCCTCGCTCAACGAACTCTTGCTGAGTGAACACCAGGTTTCTGAAGAGCAGATGAAGAAGGCGCTGGAACGCCAACAGCGCACGGGAGAATTCATCGGCGAAATCCTGATCCAGGAAGGCGTTCTGCAGGAGAACAGCCTCATCTCCTTTATTGCCAAGCACTGCAAGGTGCCGCACCTGAGTCTGCTTGACTATCTCATCGAGGAATCCATTCTGCAACTCGTCCCGCGGGAAATCTGCCTCAAGTATCGCCTCTTGCCTATTGACCGGCTGGGAAAGAACCTCACCGTGGCCATGGTCAACCCCTTGGACCATGAGGCGCTTGCCCATGTGAGGAAGCATTGTCCTGACTTGCGCATCAAACCGATTCTCTGTACGTATCAGCACTTCGATATCGTGATGCGGCGGGCCTATGCCGACGCCAAATCGGGGCCGGTCGAGTTGAGCATGTCCAGCTTTGGCTTGGCCAGAATTCCGGGCTACGAAAAGAAGACTCCGCCCACCGCCGCGGAAAAGGCGCCCGTGCCGCCACCGCCGGAGTCCCCGGCGCCCGAGACTCCCGCGCCCCAGGCGGAGAACATGGAAGACATTCCAGAAGCGCTCGAAGTCGTGGAACTCGCGCCCGTGGCTGCTCCATCTGCCGCACCCTCGGGCGCCGCTCCGACAGTGGACAGCGATGCGGTGCTCTCGAACATTTTCAAGACGCCCGTGGAAGAGCAGGTGGCCAATACTCCCGCTGACCTGGGCGGCGGCATGATGCAGGAAATGGCCTCGGTCATGTTGAACAGCATGCGCGATACGTACGCCTTGCTGGCCCGCCGCATGGAACTGTTCCAGGGAGTCGCGCCGGAGGAAGTGGCGCGTATTTTTGCCCGGAGCATCACGACTGAGTTCGAGGAAGGGGACACGATTTTCGCGAAGGGCGACAAAGGCGACAAGGTGTATGCCATTCTGGGTGGTGAAGTGCGGATCGAAGATGAGAATGGCGAGATTGCCGTCCTGTCGCGGGGTGACATGTTTGGGGAGATGGCCCTGGTGAGTCAGGAGCCGCGCAGTGCGGGCGCCCGTGCGCTCACCAGCACCAGCCTGCTTGCACTTGATCTGGAGACGCTGTACCAGGTCATGCCGCGCGAGGTCTCGACGCAACTGCTCATCAACATCATCGTCACGTTGAGCGAGCGCCTGCGCAAGGCCAACCAGGAACGCGCCTTGGGATGATAGGACTGAACGGGGTTTTTCCCGCTTGGGGTAATGCATGAGTACGAGCCATCAACGGATTCTGAGCGCTATTCTGGGCGGCTCTCCCGGCTTGCTGGCCCTGCAAAGCAAATTGCTGGTCTACGAAGTGGTGAACCCGCAATTCTCGCAGTTCCTCGGCAAGTCCCCGGCGGAGGTCATCGGCAAGACGGACGCGGAACTGTTTTCAGAGGCGGAGTCCAAACTAAGCGCCAAGGAGGCCAACTCCGTTTTGAAGTCGGGCATGCCCCGCGCGGTGGAACAGCAGCTTACAGGCAAGGACGGGCCACACTGGTTCGACATCAGCCGCAGTCCCATTCTCGACGACAACGGTGATCCCGCAGGCATACTTCTGACGGGGTACGACATCACGGAGTTTAAGACCCGCGAGGTCGCCGTCCGCGAAGTGGAGGCGCGCACGGCCGCCGTCCAGCAGGAGATTCAGTCCTTGCAGGCGCGGGTGCAAGCGGCCGAGCGTGAGCGTGACGCGGCCGCCGCGAGAGTTCAGGAATTGGAGGGCCTGGCCGCGCAACAGGCGGAGGCGGCGCGCCAATTGGTTGAGGCGCAAGAAACGGCACGGCAACTGGACGCATCACTCAGTTCGGCGCGCGCCGCGCAAGACACCGCACAGGCCCGTTGCGCCGAACTCGAGCAGGAGCTGGGGGCCGCGCGCGAGGAAGCCCAACGATCAAGCCAGGCCAGCATGACGCTGGAACAGGAAGTGCACACGCTGCGCAAGCGCCAGACAGAGGCCGCCGCGTTTGCTGAAAAGCTTGCCCAAGCCTTGCGCCACTGAGTAGCGCCTTCTCCCAGGGTGGTTTCCTGCTTGGGCCTCAAGGCTGGTCTTACCGCACATTCCCCGCGTGCACGCCCGGTGCGTGTTCCGGTTTCAATTGTTCCTGGATCAACTGGGTCAGATTGAACGAGGGACAGGTCTCCGTTTCCGCTTTGGTCATGTCCACGGTGATCTTGCCCTGATCTGGCAGAATCCCGCGCACGCGCTCGGTCTCCACCTGGATGCGCTTGCCGCGCATCAGCATTTGGCCCGTATCAAACACGAACGAGGCGACCTCCCACGTTGCATCATCGAAGATCATGTCCGACATCCGGCCGAGATCCTCGCCCTCG
>JACPGD010000418.1 GCA_016182645.1 Candidatus Hydrogenedentota bacterium
CCCTTATCACAACCCCAATCTAAATCCCGACCTAGACGGAGCCGCGAACGATGTTCCGAAGAATCGCGCGCCACGCTATGCCGACTACTGCATTAGTATGGAAGATTGTCCTTGAAAGGCTGAAATGTACCCTCGGAAAGGAGGAGGCCATGCTCGCAATGAAAGCGCTGGTGCCACAGAACCCGCTGGTGGTTCTCGTTTGCATGTTAGTCTTGCCAACTATTCATGTCAGGGCGGAAGACGCCAAATTGTTCAAGCAACAATTGAAGGACGCAAAAAGCGTCGTCCAGGAGAAGCTTTCTATCATCGGAAAGCCCGCTCCTGGAAATCCCTTCAACAAGGAGACACAAGCCCAGGACTACGCGATATTTCACATGCGCTTTGAGGACAAGGCACTTTGGGACATGGATCAGGCAGTGAAGGACTTGATTTTTCAGCAGTTTCAAGAGGGAAAATCGCTTTCAGACATCATCTCTTCCACGCATGATGAAGTAGGCTGGTCGGAGTGGCCCGCTGCTTTGACCGAATCCCGTTTGGAAGAAATTCCGGGCGTCACCGACGCGAAGATGACAGACGAAGAATGGCTGGCAGAATCGAACGAGGTCGTCATTATCTATCGCAGCTTCCATGATGAATCAGGCATCGAACTGCACTTTCTTCAGAATTCTTTCCGCGCAACCCACAAACACGCGATTAGAGGGTGCCCCTCGTTGTACGTTGTCCTCAAGATGCCCACAGGGCAAGCCTATCTAGGCAACCTATATACACGGGATTACCCTTCTATCAGGGGCGCCTCTGACGCGGGTTGGATCCCGCGCTTGCTGGACATATGGCAAGAAACACCGGGGGAAGTTCCCAGCATCCTGGTATATTATGGCCCACAGAGTCACATCCTGGCCCTGGAGATTTCACATTATGTTTGGAACCCTGACGCTCACCTGTGGGAAGGTGTGGGGCTGTGGTTGGGTGAGACTATTGTAGAATTTAAATATGACCCACAGATAACAACTTTAACATACTATACGGGCTACATGGTGGATCCTTTGGACGAAGAAGGCTCGAATGTACTCGCTCCTCCGCAGACGGTTAACCTGAAAGAGAAATACATACGGGACGGCGCCGAAATCGAGAAATATCGGAAGAAAAACGTGCTCAAGCAAAGCCCGCTCAGTCCGCCGAAGGAGAAGTACCTCAAAACCCCCGCTGAGTCTCAGACGCCTAAAGTGCCGGCTCCGGCAAAGTAGCCTGGAGAAGTCAATCATCGCCGCGTTTGTTGCCGGTCTCCCGACCGCGCCATTCCCGCGACCGTCAGGTCTCCACCTTCCGCCAGCCCGAACGGCCGCGAACAGGGGAGCGATCTGGAAATTTGCATTTCTCGCTGTGGTGTGGTCTCCCCCCTGCTGTGGCCCGGTCTCCCGACCGCGCCACTCCCCGGACCGGCAAGGTCTCCTCTGGCTCCCTCGCGGCGTTAGCGTGCTCCGGCCGTGCCCACTTGCACGACGCCATCCACCGCTTCCAGGCGAACGGCTTTGGTGATTCGGATGGCCCCCGTGTACTCGCCCTATGGATTCGCAATACACCGCCAGGGATTACATGGCTGACCCCTTCGATGAATGTGTTATAGGGCCGGGTTTCGCTTCCATCCTCGTTCCCGCTGTACGCCGCGTCCACCCAGATGACAAATCCTTCGCCTTCCCCCTCGCCCTCGCCTTCCCCTTCACCTTCCCCTTCTCCTTCGCCCTCACCCTCGCCCTCACCCTCGCCCTCTCCCTCGCCTTCGCCACTGGGTGGCGTCACGCGAAGGCACACCGCGTCCACATCCAACTGGCCCGGCCCGGTGTCGGTTTCCGGAATGTACTGGTGACAGTTGAGGCGGACCGTGGCGTCCCGGATTTCCCCTGGGTAAGGCGGAGGAGTCCCGGGAGATGCTGCGTGACGTGCTGCGGGCCAATCCGGCCTGCCTGTCCGCGCAACGCGACCTGGCGCGCTGAGAACGTGGCCGGGGCGATGGAGGCCGGGGGCTGACCCCCGCATAGCCGGAATCAAAGCGGCCTTTCCGTAGTGTCCGGTCTTAGTGCCGGACGCAACCGGCAACCAGAACCAAGACTTGCGCAACACCAGGGTGGGTGAATGGTTTGGGCTCGTGCTCCGTAGTCGCGTCCGGCACTGAGACCGGACGCTACGGAAAGAGCAAAACCTTTTATGTAATGGTGAGCAGAATTTATAAGACGGACAAGAGTCAGGCGTTGCTAGAACGTTCGCCAGAGGATGAATCCGCGGTCTGGGTTGAACGTTTGCGAGTGCGTGTGCTAGGCTTTCACAAGCCGTGGCCGCGAAGCATTTTACTGCGTCCAAGGCGTGCAGGGGCATGAGCCTCATCGATTTATCTATCCAGAGCGTTGTTCCGGGCGTGCTCTGTCGCGCCCGTTTCTTGGTTGTCCAGGGACCCCAGTCATCGGGCGAGTGGCGGAATTGGCAGACGCGCTGGACTTAGGATCCAGTACCGCAAGGTGTGCGGGTTCAACTCCCGCCTCGCCCACCACCACCGCAATGAAGAGCAAAGAGACATGAGCAAGAAGGTCAAGACGAACGCCACGCCCGAACAAGAAGAAACGACGGCCGCCGCGGCGGCGGCGACAGCGGAGCCGGAGGAGGAGGTGCACGAGCACGAGCATGAACATGAACACAGTCATGATCATGGCCACCATCATCACCATGATCATGATCATGACCATGACCATGATCACGACCATGATCACGACCACGAAGAATTCGAGTTTGTCGAGGCGCCGGCGTATACGCTGGACTACAAGGGCGAGTGCCGCTATGAAGTGCAGGTGACGATTCCCGTCGCCAATGAGAAGAAACAGGCGCAGGAATCGTATGACGAATTGCGGTCCACGGCGGAAGTGCCGGGGTTCCGCAAGGGAAAGGCGCCGCAGAAACTGCTCGAGAACAAGTTCGGCAAGGTAGTCCGCAATGAGGTGACGGAAAAGCTTGTCAGCGCGGCGTTCCAGAAATTGGTCAAAGACGAAGATCTCAAGCCCATTGCGCTCCCGGATATCGACGGGCTGGAAGAATTGAAGCAACGGAAAGAAGACGATCCACTGCAATTCACCTTCAAGTTTGAAGTGGCCCCACGATGCGAACTTGGCAAGTACCGCGGTATCGAGATTGAACGCCCGGTCGTCACGGTGGATGAGAAAGACGTGGACGAGGCCATCGAACAAGTGCGGCAGCGCCAGGCGCTGTACGAGACGCTGGAGGACGGCGAGGCGCAGGCGGAGGACCAGGTCATTATTGATTTTCAGGGGACCATTGATGGTCAGACATTCGCGGGCGGTTCGGCGGACAACTATCCCTACATCCTGGGCAGTGGCCGTTTCTTCAAGGAGTTTGAGGCGGTGCTGACCGGCGCGAAGGCGGGGCAGGAACTGAAGACGGACGTGGTGTTTCCCGCGGACTACGGCAACGCGAACCTGGCCGGCAAGACCGCGAATTTCACTATCAAGGTCAACGAAATCAAGCGGCGGCAGATGCCGGAAGTGAACGACGAATTCGCGCAGCAGGCGGACTACACCAGTCTCGAAGACATGCGGGAGAAGGTGAAGGCGGACCTTCAGTCAGGTTCGACCGGCCAGAGCCAGCAGATCGCCGAGAGCCGCGCCCTCGAAAAGGTCATCGAAGCAAGCACGTTTGAGATTCCAAAGTCCTTGATTGAATCGGCGTCCAAGGACCACTACGAACGCGAGGTGCGCCGGTTGATGTCGTTACGCATGCCGGCCTCGAAGATCGCGGAGCGCGAAGAGGAACTGCGCAAACAGGCCGAAGAGCAGGCGCTCAGAAATATCAAGGCATTCACGGTCGTTAACGAGATTGGCGAGGCGGAAGGCATCGAAGTCACCGAAGAGGACTTTGAGAAGGAGGCCGCGTCTCTCGTGGAACGCACCGGTCTCGACGTCGAATCCATCAGCCGTTACATTCAGCATGAAGAGCACCGTGACACGTTTGAGGACCGGTTGTTCCGCCAGAAGGCCCTGGCCATCGTGATGGAACATGCCCAGATCACGGACAAGGAAGTGCCGCGTGAAGAATTGGACAAGGAAAATGAAGCCACAATCGATTAGCCGGCCGCAGGTCCTGGGCATTCACCAGCACCTGCATGGTCTCTCGCCCGTCAGTCCCAAGGCGGTGACGATCTACGAGCAAACGAGCCGGGGCGAGCGTCCCTATGACATCTATTCGCGGTTGCTGGCGGACCGGATTATCTTTCTGGGCATGCCCATCGACGACTACGTGGCAAACTATATCATCGCGCAGTTGTTGTTCCTGGAGGCGGACGACCCGGACAAGGACATCAATCTGTACATCAATACTCCGGGCGGGAGTGTCACGGCGGGGCTGGCGATTTACGACACGATGCAGTTTATCCGGCCGGATGTCTCGACCATTTGCCTCGGCCAGGCGGCGAGCATGGGCGCGGTCTTGATGGCGGCGGGGACGCCCGGAAAGCGTTTCACGTTGCCGTATTCGCGGTTCCTGCTGCATCAACTGAGCAGCGGGGTGCAGGGCCAGGCCGCCGACATCGATATTCAGGCACGGGAAATCCTCCGCATCGGCGAGATGATTGACGAAATCTTGTGCAAGCACACCGGCCAGCCCCTCGACATTATCCGGCGCGACAGCGACCGGGATTTTTTCCTGGGCGCCCAGGAGGCCATGGACTATGGCCTCATTGACGAGGTGCTTGAGCGGAAACCGGCGACTTTGTTTTAGGCTGGAGCCTGGAAGCCGGAGGCCGCAGGAAGGGGAAGGATTTAGTGAAGTCGCGCGCTTGCCAGGCGCGCGGCTTTGTTGTTAGCACGCGGAATTAATGGATTCAAACGTCTGTTTCAGTTTTTCCGGGGCGTCCGGGAACCTTGACCAGTGGGTGAAGATCTACTCAGTAAGGGCCAAGGAAACACGGACGGACACGGACGAATAGGGTAACGCTTGGCCGGTGCGCATGAGGTGGAGAAGGGGGGGTGGGGTTGGAAGCCCCGGCGACGACGCTTGACGGCGGCGGCGGGTGACTGGCAGAATGGCAACGGTGGTGCCTGTGGCGGGGGCGAGGGAAACTCTTGACAGATTGCCGCCTAAACTGATATATTCGGAATTGAATGCTGGTTCGGAAGGTTTTACTGGAGGTTCAGGATGGCTCCTCAGCGCTCCCGCAACGACGTGCCGACTTGTTCGTTTTGCGGCAAACGCCACGACGAAGTCAACAAGCTCATTGCCGGGCCGGACGTAAATATCTGTGACGAGTGCGTCAACCTGTGCGGGGAAATTGTTGCTGAGGACCGCGCCCGGAAAGGGCATTCCAAGTCGATGCGGGTGCCGGTGCCCCGCGAAATCAAGGACTTTCTCGACCAATACTGCATTGGCCAGGACCGGGCCAAGCGCATCCTATCCGTTGCTGTCCATAACCACTACAAGCGCATTGCTTCCGGCGGTGAGATAGACGGCGTCGAAATCCAGAAATCGAACGTGCTGCTCATTGGTCCATCCGGTTGCGGCAAGACGCTCCTGGCGGAAACTTTGGCGCGCATGCTGGACGTTCCGTTTGCGGTGGTGGACGCCACGACGCTGACGGAAGCGGGGTATGTCGGGGACGACGTCGAGAACGTCATCCTGAAACTGCTGCAAAGTGCCGATTTTGACCAGGCCCGCGCCGAGACCGGCATTGTGTACGTGGATGAAATTGACAAGATCGCCCGGAAAAGCGACAGCCCAAGCATCACCCGAGACGTTTCGGGTGAAGGTGTGCAGCAGGCGCTGTTGAAGCTCCTGGAGGGAACGGTGGCGAATGTGCCCCCGCAGGGCGGGCGCAAACATCCGCAGCAGGAATGCATCCAGGTGGACACGCGGAACATCCTGTTTATTTGCGGCGGCGCCTACAACGGCCTCGACAAGATCGTCCTGAAGCGTATTGGCTCCAACGTGATCGGCTTTAACGCCGAGATTCGGAGCAAGCGCGACCTGAAAGTGGGTGAGTTGCTGGCGCAAGTCCAGCCGGAAGACCTGATCAAGTTTGGGATGATCCCTGAATTCTGCGGGCGTCTGCCGATTGTGGCCACACTGCACGAGCTGTCACGCGATGACCTGATCCGGATCCTGATCGAGCCGCGCAACGCCATTACCCGGCAATACGAAAAGCTCTTCGAACTGGAAAAGGTCAAGCTGCGTTTTCCGGATGAGACCATCGAGGCCATCGCGGACCGGGCCATCGAGCGGGACACGGGGGCGCGCGGCCTGCGCAGCATTCTTGAAGAGGCCATGCTGAACGTGATGTTCGAAATCCCCTCGCGCAAAGACGTGCGCGAGTGCGTCATTACGCCGGGCGTTATACTGAAGGGGGAAGACCCGCTGATGGTCTACGAGCACGAAGTGGACAAGCGCCTCGAGCTTGGACCTTCGTCTGCTTCTGCGTAACGCTTTGTCCAGTATGGGTCTTATGAGACGCATGGGACCTAAAGCGGGACATCTCTGACGCCCCTCCTTTGCCGCTTCCCCCCCGCGGGCGCTATAATTCACTATCTACTATTTCCAACCCGCCCCGGAGTAAGCATAAACATGTCCCGAAAACGAGAGACGAACCCTGCGCCCGGTGGCGGACAACGCTTACCGCTGCTGCCGCTGAAAGATGCCGTGGTATTTCCGCACATGGTGGTGCCGCTGCTGGTGGGGCGGCCGGCATCGCTGGCGGCGGTCGAAGAGAGTGTCACGTCGGAGCAGCCGCTGTTCTTGTGCACGCAACAGGACCCGAATGCCGAAGAACCCGCCGCGAACGACATGTATAGAATCGGGGTGGCGGCGAATATCCTGCAGACGTTGCGCATGCCGGACGGAACGCTGAAGGTGGTGGTGGAGGGGCTGGGCCGCGGCAAGATTGAGCAGTTTTGCCTGGGCGAGGGTGTGGCGCAGGTGGTGGTGAAGCAGATGCGCTCGCAGTCGGAGAATGAGCAGGACCTGAAAGGGCTGATGCGCTTGACGCTCAATCTTTTTGGCGAGTATGCGCGGTTGAGCCAGCGGATCGCGCCGGAAATCCTGATGGCCGTCGAGAACATGGACGACGCCGACGTGCTGGCGGACACGATGTGCGCGTACCTTTCGCTACGCGTAGATGAACGGCAGCAATTGCTCGAAATGATCTCCGTGAATGCGCGCCTGGAACGCATCGCGGCCGTACTGATGCGCGAAAACGAACTGATGGAGATCGAAAAGACCGTTCGGGAACGCGTACGAGAACAGATGGAGCGCAGCCAGCGCGATCATTACCTGCACGAGCAACTCAAGGTGATCCACCAGGAACTCGGCAACCGCGACGAAGCGGGCGACGAATTTTCGGAAATCAAGGGCATGATTGCGAAGGCGAAAATGCCCAAGGAAGTGCGGGAAAAGGCGGAGAAGGAATACACGCGCTACGAGCGCATGCCGTTGATGAGCCCGGAGGCGTCGGTCATCCGCACGTACCTCGAATGGTTGTGCGAGATGCCCTGGGACAAGCGCAGCAAGGACGAGATCGACCTCAAAGAAGCGAAGCGCATGTTGGACGAAGACCACTATGGGCTGGAGAAGGTGAAGGAGCGCATCCTCGAGTTTCTCGCGGTGCGCAAATTGAGCAAGGGGGTGCGCGGGCCGATCCTGTGCCTGGTGGGGGCGCCGGGCGTGGGAAAGACGTCGCTGGGGGCGTCGGTGGCGCGCGCGATGAAACGGAAATTCGTGCGGGTGTCCCTGGGCGGGGTGCGTGACGAGGCCGAAATTCGCGGGCACCGCCGCACGTACATTGGGGCATTGCCGGGCCGGATAGTCCAGAGCATGAAGAAGGCGGGAGTCAAGAACCCGGTGTTCCTGTTGGACGAAGTCGACAAGATGAGCATAGATTTCCGCGGCGATCCGTCCTCCGCGTTGCTCGAGGTGCTCGACCCCCAGCAGAACAAACACTTCAGCGATCATTATCTCGAGGTCGAGTTTGATCTGTCGGAAGTTTTTTTTATCGCGACGGCGAATGACGAGACTGAAATTCCTTATGCGCTGCATGATCGCATGGAGGTGGTGCGGCTGCCGGGCTATACGCAGCACGAGAAAGAGGAGATTGCGAGAGGCTTCCTGATTCCGGCCCAGATCAAGACGAGCGGGCTGAAGAAGCGACACCTGGAGGTTTTGCCGGAGGCGCTCGACACGATTATCCAACGCTACACGCGCGAGGCGGGTGTGCGCGAACTGGAGCGGCAGCTTGCGAACGTGTGCCGGAAAATCGCGCGGAAGGTGAGCGAGGGGGAAAAGAAGCGCCACGCGATTGACGAGACGACGGTGTACGCCTTGCTTGGGCCGCCCATCTACAGTGCCATTCGCAGTGAAACGGTGCCGCGGACGGGCGTGGCGGTCGGCCTCGCGTGGACACAGTCGGGCGGGGACATCCTGCTCATCGAGACCAGCACGATGAAGGGCAAAGGCAAGCTGAGCCTGACGGGGCGGCTGGGCGAAGTGATGAAAGAATCGGCGGAAGCGGCCTACACGTTTATCCGGGCGCACGCGAAGGAACTGGGCGTTTCACCGGATTTCTACAAGAACCTGGATTTGCACGTGCATGTACCGGAGGGCGCCATTCCCAAAGACGGCCCTTCGGCGGGGGTCGCGTTAATTGCGAGTATGCTCTCCGCGCTGACACAGAAAGCACCGAAGTCGCCGCTCGCCATGACGGGCGAGATCACCCTGCTCGGGCGCGTGTTGCCGGTGGGGGGGATCAAGGAGAAAGTCATGGCCGCGCACCGCTCGGGGCTCCGCCACGTAGTGCTCCCGCGCGAAAATGAAAAGGATTTCCCCGATATCCCGCAGGAAATCCGCAAGGATTTCACGTTCACGCTGGTGGACGAGGTGAGCGACGCGCTGGCGGCGGTTTTTGGGTGAGGGAGAGGACCAAAAGGACGAAAAGGACCAAAGGGACCACGAGCGATAGGCACAGGGGAAACCAAAGGTTGTGCGTCAGCTCCTGACGCTTGACGGGTGCGGGTGGTGGTGCTGGAGGATGTGGGGGCGTTCGAGGCCGTGGGCGAGCATGAGGGCTTCATCGTTGAGGATGTCGCATGTGGGGCCGGCGGCGACGAGAGCGCCCTGATCAAGGACGAGGACGCGGGGGCAGATTTCGACGACCAACTCGAGGTCGTGCGTGGCGATGATCTGCGCCATGGGCAGGCGTTGGAGGAGGGCCTTCAGTTCACGGCGGCCGCGGGGGTCAAGGCTGCTGGTGGGCTCGTCCAGCGCGAGGACACGCGCTTCGCAGGCGAGCAGTCCGGCCAGACAGACGCGGTGTTTCTCACCATGGCTGAGGCGATGTGGCAGGCGTTCTTCAAAACCGGCCAGCCCCACCTGTTCGAGCGCGGCGGCGACACGCGCGGTGAGCGCGCTGCCGGTGAGGCCGAGTTGCCGCGGGCCAAAGGCCACGTCCTCGCCGACGGTGGGGCAGAAAAGCTGGTCGTCGGGGTCCTGGAACAGCAGCCCGACTTGGGCGCGGACTCCGGACAGGTGCGCTTTCTCGACGGGCCGGCCAAAGACGTGAATGGGGGAGGGGGAATCGAGGCGTTCGGGGAGCAGGCCATTCAGGTGGAGGAGCAGCGTGGATTTGCCGGCGCCGTTGGGGCCGATCAGACCGAGCCGTTCCCCTGCTTCCAACTCAAGACTCACGTCGCGCAGGGCCGCGCGCCCGTCCGGGTAGCGATAACTCAGGTTTCGGACTTCCAGTGCTTTCATGTTTTCCATCCACGGGCGCACATGGCGGCGTAGATGCGCTCGGCGCGATCGGCACTACGCACGAACAGGTGGGCGGCGACGCTGGCCCAGGCGTGCCAGGTGGCCCAGCGGCCTTGGTGGAGGGAGCGGGAGCGCCGTGCGCGCTGCATCCGTTGTGCTTCGTCGAGGAGCACAAAGAGGTAACGGTGCATCAGCGTGAGCGTGGTGATGAACAACGGCGGCACGCGCAGCCGCGAGAGCAGGCGCAGCAGATCGGTCGTGCGGGTCGTGGCGGACAAGAGCACGAGGGCACTGAGACAGAGCGTGCTCTTGGTCATGATGGCGAGGAATTGCTGAAGGCCGTGGGGCTGGAAGAGCGCAAGCAGCGCCATACCCAGGGCGAACGGCTCGATCAGCAACAGGCGCTGCGCCAGGCGGGAAAGGGGCACGCGCGAAAGCAAGGCGGCCAGGAGCAAGAGCGCCGCGGCCGCCGCGTAGGCCGCCCAAGCCGCTGCGGGCAAGAACGCCAGTACCAGAATAAGCGCAAGTATCGCGCCCAGCTTGACTGCCGCGGGCAAACGGTGAATTGCACTCGTGCCGGGGTGATAGGGGCTGAACAGATCACGGAGCACAGCACGGACCGTCATTCGGGGGCGCCGCGGAGGGGGCGCGCTCGGGCAGGGCGAATGCGCGCGCCAGGAGGAGCGCAAAGATAAACGCCACCACGGCGCCGATGCCGCCAGCCAGGATCGTGGAAAGGGCCGTGGTGTCAAGGCCCGCAACGGCGTAGTCGTTGAGTGGCGACGCAATTCTTGTTGCGGCCGTCTGTTGCTCGAAGCCAAGCGTTGCCGCGGCGCGTTCGAGCCCGTCGGGCGAGGGCGAGGCAAACGGCGCCACGAAGATGACCAGACCCAGCGCGACCAGGAGGCCGTAGACGGTGAATTCGACATAGCCGCCGGCCTGGCCGGGGCCTTGCCTGGCGCCCAGCAGTTCTGGGCGAGTGCGCGCGATCGCGGCCACCACGAGCGTGGTGATCAATCCTTCGCCGATGCCGATGAACATGTGAGAGCCGAGCATGGTGGGGGAGACGAGCGCCCACAGGATGGTGCCGGAGAGGGCCAGCTCTCCCGCGCAGGCAAGTGCGGCAGCGACGGTCGAACTCCAGGCGGCGAAGGCTGTGGCCATCAGCCGTGTGCGCGGGGTGTCCGGCCCCAGGCGGCAGAGCAGCCTGTAGACAGCATATCCAGTGAAGGTTGAAACCAGCGCCATGTTGAACACATTTGCGCCGAGCGCGGTCACACCGCCGTCAGCGAACATGAAGCACTGGAGGACGAGGACCGCAGTCATGACCAGCACGGCGGCGCTCGGCCCGAGCAAGACGACAGCCAACACGCTGCCCATGAGGTGGCCCGAGGCACCGCCGCCTACGGGGAAGTTGAGCATCTGCGCGGCGAAGACAAAGGCCGCCGCCAGACCGACCAACGGTACGCGGCGCTCGGGCAGCGTCCGGCGCACCGTATGGAGCGCGACGCCAACGCCGGTTAGCGCCAGGGCGCCGCAAGTGGCAGCGGTCTTTATGTCAAGGAACCCGTCGGGGATGTGCATTGTTTTTGGGGCCTACTTCGAAAACTCTTTTCCGGTCGTTGTCAGGGTAAGCGTGCCGTGCTTGATGCCTTTGACGGTGGTCAAGCGGTCCGCCAGCTTACGCACCTCTTCCGCCGGTCCGCGCACGGCCAGCACCTCCATGCAATTGTGATGGTCGAGGTGCACGTGCATGACCGAGATGATGCGCTGCTGGAAATCGTGCTGGATGCTCGTCAGGCGGCGCTGCAAGTCGCGGTGATGGTGGTCGAAGACCAGGGTCACCGTTCCCGCGACCTCGTGGCGGCCTTGGTGCGCATAAAAATCGACCAACTCGTCCCGTACCATGTGGGCCACGGCCTGCGAGCGATTGGCGAAGCCCTTGGCGGCCGTCAGTGTGTCCAACTGCTCGGCCAACTCAGGGTCCATCGAGATGCTGAAGCGGCAGACGGCTGGTTTCATGCGGTGTTACCCCTTGAAAAGAAGATAACACTGGAAGGGAACGAATTGCAACAGCGTGGCGTGGCGAAGGTAGAGTGTTACTTGAATTGCACGCTCCGCAACACGGCCATGGCCTGCGCGCGCGCGGCGGGGGTCGTGCTGACGGCCACGAGGCTGAATCGTTCCGTGCCCGGGCCGGGATCGGGAAAATAGACGCCGTCCACGGCGCGGCCATCAATCATCGCCGAGGTGCCGCGGGCGCGCTTGCCGCCGATCTCCAGCCACTCTGTCACGCCTTGGCTGACATTTTGGAATTCCGCGAGTGTGCTCGCGAAATCGCCGTAGTGGACATTTATCTGAAGTTCGGCCCCCTGATATTGCCGGACTACCCCCTCCGTTCCCTGTGTTTCGGTCTCTTCGACTCCCGCGGGCAACGCGAACGAAACATTTCCATTTCCCAAATCCACGCGCTTCCAGCCCGAGGGGGCCTCCGGCACGGCCAGACTGGGGCCATTGCCCGACGCGCAGGCCAGGCACAAGAGAAGGGGCAGTGTATAGAAGACAGTGCTCTGAAGGTTCATGGGGACTCTCCTCGGTGCACGCGACTCCTTGTCCATTCAGTCCATCATGTCCATTAGGTCCATCCAAGAGTGGCCAAATCTAGAGAAAGAATTGTACCAACAACTGCGCGCACAGGATCCGCAGAATCATGACGAAGGGATAGACCGTGGCGTAAGCGATGGAGGGGGCGTTGGACGTGGTGATCGAATTCGCGAAGGCGAGCGCGGGCGGATCGGTCATGCTGCCGGCAAGCAAACCGCACAAAGACATGTAATTGAGCTTCCAGTACCAGCGCGCTACCAAGCCAACGCCCAACAGCGGCGCCACGGTAATGAGCACGCCCAGCCCAAACCACTTCAAGCCATCGCCTTGCAGCAATGTGGCCACGAATTCATCGCCGGCATTCAGGCCAACGGCGGCAAGGAATAGTACGATGCCGATTTCGCGCAGGATAAGATTCGAGCTCTTGGGCAGGTGCCACGATAGTCCGGCAATCGTGCCTTTGGCACTGAGTGCAATCGCCACCAGCAACGGCCCGCCCGCGAGGCCCAGCTTGACGGGGGCCGTGGAGCCAGGAATGTTGATTGGGACACTGCCGAGCAAAACGCCGAGGGCAATCCCGATGAAGATGGGCAGAATTTCGGGATAATTCAGTTGCTCGAGCGAGTTGCCGAGATCTTTGGCGAGCCGGTCCAGGTCAGCATCTTCGCCCACCACAGTCAGTTGATCGCCGTATTGGATGCGCAGGAAGGGGCTGGGCGTGAACTCGACGTCGGGCCGGGCCACGCGCGATACCACCGTGTTGTACATGTGGCGGATCTCCTGGGTCGTCATGCCGGAGACACGCTTGCGCGTGACGACCACGCGGCGCGTGCGCAGGTTGCTCGGCATTTCTTTGAGATCCTTCTGCGTGGGCTGCCCAAAGAGCAGGTGGAGCGTTTCAAGCTTCTCGCGCGGCCCCACGACGCGCACGACGTCGCCCAAGTGCAGCACGGTCTCCGGGTGCGCCATCTCCACTTCATCGTGGCGGAACACGCGCGTGACCACGATGCCCTGCTCGCCCAGGTGTGCAATCTTTGAGAGCGGCACACCGTCGAGGTTTGGGTTTTCGATGTCGAGGTCTTGATACTCCGGCCGGGACGTGGTCGCCTGCTGGTCCTTCTTGAAGCGCTCGGCTTC
>JACPGD010000419.1 GCA_016182645.1 Candidatus Hydrogenedentota bacterium
ACAGCGGCAGGCGACCAAGGATGCCGGCAAGATCGCCGGGTTGGAAGTGCTGCGCATCATCAACGAGCCCACGGCGGCCGCGCTGGCCTATGGATTGAACAAGAAGAAAGACGAGAAGGTGGCCGTGTACGACTTGGGCGGCGGTACTTTCGATATCAGCATTCTTGCGATTGCAGAAGATAGCTTTGAGGTGCTGAGCACTAGCGGCGACACACACCTCGGCGGCGACGACTTCGACCAGGTGCTTATCGACTGGTTGGCGGACAGCTTCAAAAAAGACCAGGGCATCGATCTGCGCAACGACCCGATGGCCCTGCAGCGCCTAAAGGAAGGCGCAGAAAAGGCGAAGATCGAACTGTCGTCGAGCATGCAGACCGACGTGAACCTGCCGTTCATTACGGCGGACGCTTCCGGTCCGAAACACCTGAACTACACGCTGACGCGCAGTAAACTCGAGCAATTGGTGGACCACTTGCTCCAGCGCACCAAACAACCGTGCCACCGTGCCCTGGAAGACGCCAATCTGAAAACCGCCGACATTGACGAGGTCATCCTGGTCGGCGGTATGACGCGCATGCCCTCAGTCATCAGTCTGGTCAAGGACCTGTTCGGAAAAGACCCGCACCGCGGTGTCAATCCGGACGAAGTTGTGGCCGTGGGCGCGGCGATCCAGGCCGGTGTGCTGGCCGGCGAGGTGAAAGATGTACTGCTGCTTGACGTGACGCCGCTGTCGCTGGGCATCGAGACCCTCGGCGGCGTGCGCACGACGCTCATCGAACGCAACACGACGATCCCGGTGACGAAACGCCAGGTATTCTCGACGGCGGCGGACAATCAAACCGCGGTGACGGTCCACGTGCTCCAGGGCGAGCGCGAGATGGCGCGAGACAACCGCACGCTCGGCGTGTTCAACCTGGAAGGTATCGTGATGGCGCCGCGCGGCTTGCCGCAGATCGAGGTATCCTTTGACATCGACACGGACGGCATCCTGCACGCGTCCGCGAAGGATCTGGGCACGAGCAAGGAACAGAAAATCCGCATCGAGTCATCAAGTGGTTTGGGCAAGGATGAAATCGAGCGCATGGTGCGCGACGCGGAAACACACGCGAAAGAAGACGCGGCGCGCAAGAAAAAGGTGGAGACGCACAACCAGGGTGACATGCTCCTGTACCAGACCGAGAAGACGCTGCAAGAGCACGCGGACAAGATCAGCGCGGATGACAAGAGCGCCATCGAGGCGGCGTTGAACAAACTGCGCGAAGCGCTCAAGGGCGAGGACGTGGGCGCAATCGAGGCCGCCTCGAACGAGGTGACGCAGGCGTCGCACAAACTGGCGGAGGCGATGTACGCGCAGGCCACGCAGCAGGCGCAAGCGGCCGGGGCCGGCGCAGGCGCGGCCCCTGGCGGTAATGGGCACGGCGGACGGTCCCATGCCCCTGGCGAGGAAGCCACCGTGGACGCCAACTTCACGGTAGTGGACGAGGAGAAGAAATAACAGGAAACAACACGGGGCGGCCCCGCGTGAGGCCGCCCACTGAGTCCGACCTGTCTGACCTGTCTGACGGGTCAGACAGGTCAGACAACACACCATGAACGCCACCAGCCCAAAGACCTACTACGAGACACTCGGCGTGGAGCCCTGCGCTAGCGCGGATGAGATCCGCAAGGCCTACCTGAAGCTTGCGCACAAACACCACCCGGACAAGACGGGCGGGGACAAGGCGGCGGAAGAGCAACTCAAAGAGATTAACGCCGCCTATGACACGCTGAAGAACCCGGAAAAGCGCAAGAAGTACGACCTGGAACTGGAAGCGCAGCAGCGGGGCCACGCGGGCTTTGGCGGTTTCGAGGATGCGTTTCGTGGCGGCTTCGATCCTGGCGGCTTCGAGTTTTCGGGCTTCGGCGGCGGTGGCTTTGAAGACATCTTCGGCTCGCTCTTCGGTAGTGGGGGCATGCGCCGGCCGGCCGGCCCGGAGACGGGCGCCGATCTTGAGGCGGCCATTACGATTTCCTTGGAGGAGGCGTTCAACGGCGTGCGCAAGACGGCGCGCATCCGTCGGCCTGAGGCGTGTTCGCTGTGCGGTGGCAGCGGTGCGGAACCCGGCACGGCATGGGAGACCTGTTCCACCTGTGGGGGCAGCGGCCAGCTTGCGCAATCGCGGGCCGGCTTTTCCGTGCGTACCACGTGTCCCCATTGCTATGGCGAGGGCAGCCTTCTGAAGAATCCTTGCAAACAGTGCAGCGGCCACGGGCAAACGCAAGCCGAGCGCACGATTACCGTGGAGATCCCGGCGGGCGTCGATACTGGCGCGCGGCTTCGCCTGCCGGGCCAAGGCGCGGCCGGGTTGCGCGGCGGTCCAGCGGGCGATCTGTACGTGCACATCGGCGTGCAGGCGCACGAGTTCTTCAAGCGGCAAGGCAACGATCTGGTCTGCGACGTCCCGCTCTCGATCACCCAAGCTGCCCTGGGCGACAGAGTGCGCGTGCCGACCATCACCGGCGTGGCGGATCTGAACATCCCCGAGGGAACGCAGAACGGCGCGCGGTTCCGCATGCGTGGCCAGGGCATGCCGCGCCTGGCGGGCGGAGGGCGCGGCGATCAGATTGTGCGGGTAGAGGTCGAAATCCCAGTGCGCCTCAACCAGCGGCAGAAAGCCTTGCTCCGCGAGTTGGCGGAACAGGCCGGTGAGCAGCACGAGCCGAAGCGGCGGGGATTTCTGGCCCGCTTGAAGGGCCTGGGCGCCGCCTAAACCCACGGCACAATAGGCTCCAGGAGTCCTGGAGGTCGCAAAAAGTCCCACAAGGTCTTATTCGTTCCCTTTCTCGTTGGCGCGGGTGAGTTCATCCCGTCTATACTGGTGTCTGTGGCCGTGGGACATGGAAAGGAGGAGAGGCGCCATGACGATTATCGGAATTATTTTGGTCGTTGCGGGGGTCGTGATCGCGGGGCTGGTCTTCACCGGGAGTGCACCGGAGGCCCTGATGAATCTGAACTGGCCCATCTGGGTTTGGCTGGTCGTGGCCGCGGTGGGTGTCGCGCTCATCTTCTTCAACCGGCGCCCGAATGACTGATCGCGCGGCATCAGGGGACCGATAGGACGGATGGGACGGATGAGACTCTTCTTCGCAACCGGCGTCCCAAACAACGTCAGGGTTGCTTCTCGCCGCGCCAGAAATGTCCGTCATTCTGAGCGAAGCGAAGAATCTCGTACCACGGCATTGCCAAGCGGCCTGGAAGACCTGGTGGGACAGATCTTTCTCGGTCTCCTTCCACTGGGACTACTCCTTCTCGCCGCCTGCATTCCGGCTTGGTGTGCAGCACCGGGAGAACTGGACATCCTGGAAGATTTCGTCCGGCGCTTTCCGGATGCGGAAGTGGATAACGCCACTGAGGCCGCCGCGGGGCGGCGCGAGAGCAGCGGCGGCGTGGTGCTGCCGGGAATCTATCTCCATCCCAACAACACGGGCGACGCTTCGGTTCTTTTCAAAGACACGAGTATCACGCTGTCTTCCCGCCGTCGAGACGCTCGTCTCTTTCTGCTGTTCCGTTGGGGACTGCGCGATGGAGTACCGTGGGGCGATGAGACGAAGCGTCCCAACGGCGTCCGATTCGCGGTGGATCTGAATGACGCGGAGGCAATGGTGGAGGATGTAACGGGGGACGGCTGGCGCGCCCGCGCGCTGGAATTGACAGAGGCCGCGC
>JACPGD010000428.1 GCA_016182645.1 Candidatus Hydrogenedentota bacterium
AGGACGAGCATGGCGATGCCGATGAGGATGATGGTGCTGCCGACCATGAGCACGATGACTTTGCGCGCCTGGCGCAGGGTGAACATGGCGTATTCTTCGAGGTCGCCGGCATAGGGCCCAACGAGGGGACCGGGCTGGCGTTTTTCGCTGCGAATAGAGGCATAGACACCGATACCGAGGATGAGCGCGAGGACAGCCAGCGTGACGGGCACGGGGACGTAGAGTTTGTCGATTAGGAGCATCTTTGCGCCCATGAAGAGCAAGAAGACGACCACGCTGGCACGGAGGTAGTAGAAGCGGTCGATGACGCCGAGCAGCGCGAAGTAGAGCGAGCGCATGCCGAGCATGGCGAAGACATTCGAGGTGAAGACGAGGAAGGGGTCCTGGGTGACGGCGAACCCGGCGGGAATCGAGTCAACGGCGAAGGCGAAGTCGGTGCTTTCGACCAACAGGAGCGCAATGAACAACGGTGTGGCCAGAATGTGGCCATTCTGGCGCAGGAAGAAGTGGCCGCCATCGCTCGTCGGAGCGACGGCCAGGATCTTTTGCGTGAGATAGACGAACATGTTGCGGTCTGGTTTGGGTCCCTGGTGCCGTGCAAGGAGCAGCCGGCCCGCGCAGAGCAACAGCAGCGCGCCGAGGGCGTAGTTGAACCAGGGGAAGACTTGATAGAGCTGGGCGCCGAGGCCAATCAAGACACCCCGCACGACGAGCGCCGCCAATACGCCCCAGTACAGCACCCGGTACTGCATGCGCAGCCGGACGCCGTAATGGGTGAAGATGAGCGCGATGGCGAAGACGTTGTCGAGGTTCAGAAACGTTTCAACCAAGTAGGCGGTGAGAAAGGCGGACATCGCGGCGGCGCCGGTGACCGGATAGGCGGGGTCCTCGCCGAACCCCCAGACGTGGTGTTCATAGACGCCGTGCACCAAGAGACCGAAGGCCAAGGCGAGCACCATCCAGAACCCTGTCCAGGCGAGGGACACGCGAAAGCTGACGGCGCGCGGCACACGGTCGAAGAAACGCAGGGCCAAACCCAGGATGCACAACACCAGCGCGAGAAATAGCAGCCAGAGTAGGAAGGTCACGGCAGGTGCGCCCCACATGCCGTCTGCTTAATTGTGTCTGCCCCGTGTTGTATCATGTCGCGTCCCGTAACAGGTTGCGCTGTTTATCGTAGCTGGCTCGTCCCATGAATTGCCATGTGGAATGGCCGCACTTCATGGCTCCAGGAGATTGCAGGATAGTGTCACCCTCCCATAAGGACCTTCGTCGGAAGGTGGTTTACCTTCTCCCGCTGTTCATTGCGTTTCTGGTATCTGTCTTGTTGGCGGCGGGATACCAGTACTGGCTAGTTTCCCGCGGGCTGTATGCCGTTTCCAAGGATGACTCGCTGCGCACGATGGGCGCGCTGATCTGGATGAAGGACAAGTGGCCGCTGCATGCTGAGGAATGGCTGCCGCTGCCCCAGATGATCTTCGGCGCGGCCATGTCGCTGGATAGCGACATGATCGTGGCGCCGCGCGTGACCACACACATTGCGGGACTGCTGGCGCTGGTGGCGATTGGGCTGCTGGCCCACGGGTTGTGGCGGCGCCGCGATGTCACGGTGATTGCCCTCCTGCTGGGAGTCGTCTTTGCCCCGCGCGCCATCTCGAGTGTGGTCCCGCTGGCCGAGGCCTTCTTCTACTTGTCCATCACCCTGGCGATGTTCTTCTTCTGGCTGTTTGTACAGCGGCCGCACTGGCTTTATTCGCTGGCCACGGGGCTGTCCCTTGCCGTGGCGTGCAGCATCCGCTATGAGGCCTGGGTCATTGCCGGGGTGGTCTTTCTCGTGGGCGCGTTTGCCGCCTGGAAGGAGACGGCGCTCACGCGCCCAGCCAAAATCACGGCCATCGCCGTGATGGCCCTCACCTGTTTTTGCTTCCCCGTGTATTGGATGCTGCTGTGGCTGGCGGAAACAGGAACTCTGGGGTTCCTGTCCGTTCCGGGGGACAAGTACAAAGAAATGCGGAATCCAGAGCACAGCTACCGCGTTATCTGGCTGGATGCGCCGCTGCACCAATTTCTGATCACAAATCTGGCCTCCCTCAACCTCCTGGGACTATTGGGGGTCTTCATGGCTTGGCGTGAACGCCCAAGATTTCGCTGGTGGTTTGCCGCCGCGTTCGTCTCGTTTGTACTCATCGCGCTTCTCGGCGCGTTGGGCCACGCGCTGCCGCTCCACAATTTCTGGCGTGTCCCCGCTACGTGGAGCGTGTTGCTGCTGCCTGCCACGGCCTATGCGCTGGTCCGGCTCGGCGCGGTGTTGAGCCGCGCGGCCCAATTCCGCCGCAATGTCTTCGCGCCGCTGCTTTGCGCGCTGGTACTGGGGGCATTCCACTTCCAGACCATGCGCGTTGCGAGCCAGCCCTACGGGAATTATACGCCTGAGATATTCGAGGTCAGCGAACTGCTCAGCCACTTGTTTGGGGAATTCCCGGCTGAGTTCAAGCCTCGGGTGTTGATTGAGGGCGAAGATGCGACGGAATGGGCGCATATCCGGATCGCGACACAGGATCCCGGGCGGTTCGTCTGGGCCTCCACGGTGGGGTATCCGCTGGGCGGCGAAAAGATCCTGCTCAGCCGCTTCCGAAAGCTGGCCATTGGACTGGTGATCACGCGACGCGAGAACTGGCCCCGCATTCAGCATTTTTTTGATGAGCGTTTCGGTGTATTTGAGTTCAACAATTTTATCGTCGTTGTCTTGCCGGAATACGCCCGCTGGGTTTCAGAACCCTCGCTGCCGCGGTTAGCGACCCTCCGAACTTACTATGGTGTCGGTTCCAAGATGAAGGCCGCCATCGAAGAATGGATCCCGCAAAGCAGACCCGGCGAGTGAGCACGCGATTTGATGGATACCCGTTGGGGGCTATTCGGGGATTTGAGTCAAGTTATTTCAAATGAGGGGTTTACCTCCGGCATAATCTTGGACTTGACGGGGGGGCGATTTTCAAGTATTCTATTAATTGCTTAAGGACTAAAGAATATGAACGATGAGCGGCTCTTCAAGGATACGATTTACGAGCAGCTTGCGCGCATTGGCAAGGCTGTGTCCAGCCCGAAACGGCTTGAGCTGATAGATATCCTCTCTCAAAGCAGCCGGCCAGTGGAAACGCTGGCATCGCTGGCAGACCTTAGCGTCGCCAATGTCTCCCAGCACCTGAAGGCCCTGAAGTCGGCAAGATTGGTTGAATCTGAGAAAGTGGGTGTCCAGGTATTTTATCGCTTGGCCAGTCCTTCCGTGGCGGCATTTATTCGCGAGCTGCGGCTGTTGGGTGAGGAACGTTTGGCGGAGATTGACCAACTTGTCCGGGAGTATCGGACGGACACGACGCGCTTCGATCCTGTAGATCGGGATGAACTCTTGCGGCGCGTGCGGAGGGGCGAAGCGGTGGTGCTGGATGTGCGCCCTGAAGAAGAGTATCGGCACGCGCACGTTGCGGGGGCCCTTTCCGTACCGCTTCGGGAATTGGAAGCCCGGATCAAGGACTTGCCGGCTGATCGTGAGATCGTCGCCTATTGCCGTGGCGCCTATTGTCTGATGGCGGTGGATGCCGTCGAGAAGTTGCGTGCCCGGAACTTTCGTGCGTTCCGGCTGGATCTGGGCGTCACGGACTGGCAAGCCTTGGGCTTTGCCCTGGAAAGTGGATCGGCGACGCCATGAAGTCCGGCCAGCATGACACCGGATCGCAACCCTTGCGGGCGCCTCTCCTGGAAAACAAAGACTATGAGAGTCCCTCGGTCTTTTCACCGCACAAACTCCTGGACAATGCCCGCCGCCAGAGACAACTCGCCGAAGAACCCGTGCCGAGTGTTTGTGTACTCGATCCAGACGGCGACATTGTCCGCCATCTGACGCGGCGTGGCATGGCGCAACGTGTCCACTCGTGGGCGTGCTACCACACGGAACTGCACCGGTTCCTGCTGGACGGAGCGCCCATCGGCGTGATTCCCTGCGCCGTGGGCGGCGCGTTTGCGGTGCTGGTGGCGGAGCAACTCTTTACTTCAGGTTGCGAGATTTTGGTGAGCATCACCTCTGCCGGACGAATCCTTCCGGTCCGCCGTCCACCGTACTTCGTCTTGATCGAGAAAGCGCTGCGCGACGAGGGTACGAGCTACCACTATTTGCCGCCATCGACCTATGTCGAGATTGATCCGGCTTTGTCTGCTTTCACCGGCGACGTTGTGAGGCGGGCATCAACACCCATAGAGCGCGGAGCGGCCTGGACCACGGATGCGCCGTTTCGCGAAACCGAAGCCGCGGTCGCCTTCGCGGAAGCCGAGGGCATCCTGGCCGTCGAGATGGAGGCGGCGTCCCTCTATGCCTTCGCGCAAGCCAGGCAGAAGCCGGTGTTGTGCTTCGCCCTGGTTACCAATCAACCTTCGGAAACAGGAAACGACTTCGAAAAGGGGGAAGGCGACGGAAGCATCGCTTCCCTGGAACTGTTGAGGGTGGCGGCGTATTGCTGGCGTGAGCGCGGAAACCCAGGCGGAGGGAACTTTGAAGGAAGAAGTAGATGAAGTTAGGAATCATTATCAGCCGCTCCGATCCCGAATCCGTCTACAACATTCTGCGGCTCGGTGTGTACGCTGTGAATCAGGGGGACGAGGTCAAGGTCTTCTTGTCGGGTGCGGGTGTCGAGATTGATCGCATCGATGACGCCAGCTTTGACGTGAGGCAGCAGGCGCAAGCGTTGCTTGACGCGGGCGGTGCTTTCTTTGCGTGCGGTTCCTGTTTGAAGCTTCGGGCGTCCCAGGGTACGGAAGTCTGCCCGTTGTCAACATTGCGGGATGAATACGACATCGTGCGCGACTCTGACAAAGTGCTGAGCATTTAGGCGAGGTCCGGAAATGAAGCTGCGCGAGAGTGGGATGCCCGAGGAGGCGTACTGGGAAACGCTCTTTGATGTCGAAACGATTCTGGACCGACTGGGCATCGACGGTTTGCTGAAGGATGTGGTGGAACTGGGCTGTGGCTACGGCACCTTCACGCTCCCGGTGGCGCGGCGCATTCAGGGCGCCATCACAACAACAGACATAGACTTGGAAATGGTGGCCAGAACTGCGCAGCGGGCCACGGCAGCCGGGCTCAAGAACGTGGCGTGCCGCGTGGCCGACGTTTTGACGGAGGGGTTTGGTGTCCGTTCGGAGTCGCAGGACGGCTGCCTGCTCTTTAATATTCTCCATGGCGAAGAGCCGGTCCGGCTTCTTGCCGAAGGGGCGAAGACCGTTCGCCCGGGAGGGGCGGTGTTGGTCATCCACTGGCGCTATGATCCCACGACGCCGCGGGGGCCCAGCATGGACATTCGCCCCGAGCCGGAGGACATTCTTGGCTGGGCACAGGAAACGGGGTTGCTTCGCGCGTCGAGCGAAATCCTTGATTTGCCGCCATGGCACTATGGGATTCGGTTTGTCCGCATAAGCACACCGCACCGAGAGGCATCCGCAAGCGATTACGCTTGACGGTGCAATGCCGTCACAGACAATCGGCGGGGCGGTTCACCCCGACACGCAGGGCTCCTCCTGCATCGCACAGCATACCAATTGCTGCTCTCGCTGCACTTAAAAAGAAAGCTTCACAGCGCAAAGCGCGAAAATGTATAATACATGGAGTAGCTCGCCGCCGTGTGGGGAATAACCTGCTCATCATCAACCGCGGACGAGCAGCATTAACTATGGATCCTGACATACTCTCTATAAAAGATGTTGCCGAAATCCTGAAGCAGGACGAGCCGTCTGTGGTGCGCCTGTTTGAGGAGGGTGCGTTGCCGGGGACGCGGATAGGCGGGCTTTGGTATATTTCGCGGCGGCTGCTGGTGGAATGTGTCGAGGGGAACAAGCCGCCCCCGCCGGTGGAGCGCCCGGTCCGCCCGGCATTGCGCGCCTTGCCGCGCTCGAAACGTCCCCCGAATGCGTGGACGTGCACCAAATGCGGTGCGATGAACGATGCGGAGCGCGTCGTGTGCCGGGTGTGCCGCGAGGAACGCATCACGCCGCTGGTTAATTACATCCCGAAGCGGTAGGGCGTTTCGAGTTTCGGGTTTCGAGTTTCGAGTTGCCGCTGCATTCTGAATTCATCGGTCAGAGTCCAGGCCCCGAGTGCGCATATTGCACTTGAGTTGTGACGTGGTTTTGGGGACAATAGGCGGGGACGGCGGGTTCGTGCCGTGGCGGGGGATTGCAGTATGCTTCACTTGCCCGGCGGACGAATCCCCGCCGTGCGCATCGGTCGTGGGGATTGGGACGTTGATGCATTACGCTAGTAGTATCAACACTTCCCACAGATGTGTCCTGAGCGACACTGCGCGAGAGGACAGTTTTGTGCAGGGTTTGGGGCTGGGGATTGAGGGCGGGAAAGGCCAGAAAGCCCGTTTCTCCAAGGGCTTTGGCCAGATCGGCGCCGGATCTTAAAATGTGGCACAAAGATTGCTTTAAGCTACGAGGTTACCTCCTGAGAAGGCCTGCGGTTGCAGGCGCTGGTGATTAGGAGCCTCAAGAGCAGGATGGCCTTCGGGCACGGGAGGAGACCAATGCACGTACCCAGTTATGTCAGGCATGAGCGGTTGAAGGCGTGGATTGCCGAGATGTCCGCGTTGACACAGCCTGATACAGTTCACTGGTGCGACGGTTCGACAGATGAATATGACCGCCTCATGGATCAGATGGTCCAGAGCGGGATGGCGATAAAATTGAATCCGGAAAAACGGCCGAACAGTTACCTGTTCCGTTCTGATCCGAAAGACGTCGCGCGGGTGGAGGATCGCACCTTCATCTGCAGCCGGCGCCAGGCGGAAGCCGGGCCTACCAACAACTGGGTAGACCCGCGCGAAATGAAGCAAACGCTGTGGGAGTTGTTCGACGGATGCATGAAGGGGCGGACAATGTACGTCATCCCTTTCAGCATGGGACCGATCGGGTCGCCGATCTCGCATATCGGCGTGGAAATCACCGATTCACCGTACGTCGTCGTGAACATGGATATCATGACGCGCGTGGGGCAGAAGGTGGTGGAAGCGCTGGGCGAAGATGGAGACTTTGTTCCTTGTGTCCATTCCGTCGGCAAGCCGTTGTCAAAGGGGGAGGCCGATGTGCCATGGCCGTGTAATAACGACCAGAAGTACATCGTTCACTTCCCCGAAGATCGGGCCATCTGGTCCTATGGCAGCGGTTATGGCGGCAACGCCCTCCTGGGCAAGAAATGTTTCGCGTTGCGTATCGCCTCGTGCATGGCACGCGAGGAAGGCTGGCTTGCCGAGCATATGCTCATCCTGGGCTTTCACACGCCCGAGGGCGAGAAAACGTATGTGGGGGCGGCCTTCCCCAGCGCCTGCGGCAAGACGAACTTCGCCATGCTGATTCCGCCGTCCGCGTTCAAAGACTACAAAGTCACGACCGTGGGCGACGACATCGCCTGGATCAAACCGGGTCCGGACGGGACACTGTACGCGATTAATCCGGAAGCCGGATTTTTTGGCGTGGCGCCGGGCACTTCGTACCAGTCGAATCCCAATGCGATGGATACCATCAAGCGGGACGCGATTTTCACGAATGTTGCCCTGACTCCTGACGGCGATGTGTGGTGGGAAGGCATGACGAAAGAAGCGCCTCCCCAACTCATCGACTGGCAGGGCCAACAATGGACGCCCCACTGTGGCCGGCTGGCCGCGCATCCCAACGCCCGCTTCACGGCGCCGTTGCGGAATTGCCCCTGTGCGGACCCCGCGTTCGAAGAACCCAAGGGCGTGCCCATCAGCGCGTTCATCTTCGGCGGGCGCCGCAGCAATACCGTACCGCTCGTGATGCAGGCCTACAACTGGAACTACGGCGTATACCTCGCCGCCACCATGGGATCCGAGACCACTGCCGCTGCCGCAGGTGCTGTTGGCAAAGTGCGCCGCGACCCCTTCGCCATGCTGCCCTTCATCGGGTATCACATGGGCGACTACTGGAACCACTGGTTCGATATCGGGCGGAAGATCAGCAATCCGCCGCGGATATTCGGGGTCAACTGGTTCCGGAAAGATAATGACGGCAAATTCCTGTGGCCGGGATTCGGGGACAACATGCGTATCCTGAAATGGATCGTAGACCGGGTCCATGGCCGCGCGTACGCGGAAGAAAGTCCTTTGGGCTGGATGCCACGCTATGAAGACATTGATTGGCGTGGCGCCGAGTTTCCCGAGGCGGCCTTCTGCAAGATCATGTCGGTGGACCGCGACAACTGGGAAGCGGAATTGCTTTCCCACGAAGAGCTGTTCATCAAACTCTATGACCGCCTGCCGAAAGAGGTCGTCCTCAAACGGCAGCTCATGCTCTCGCGGTTGTGGCGTTCACCGATACACTGGGAGCCCACCCACGTGGTCGCGCCTTAGACCACGCAATCACCACGCCAGGGGCCAGCCATGTCCGCGCCAGCGGACATGGCTGGCCCACTTATTTTCGGGCCATTCCAGCGTCTTCCAAGCAACTCCGGCGCCCGCTCCCGTGACCCTATCCTTGGAGCGGTGGAAAAGGGCCTGACGCCAATCTGGGAAGTGTCGCACTCCCTCTACCAACACGCAGTTATTCGGCCAGATCGTGGCTGACGCCACTTCCCCCTAAATGACCTCTCCGTCCATAATTAATGGGCCGGTGCATCCTCAAAATCGTGGGCTGTGATCACCCCTGCTGCCGCGAGGAGCCGGGCTTGCGCCAGATTATGATCGACGACGTGCCGGGCAAGATTCAGGCGCGCCTGGGCGATGGCCTGCTGGGCGTCGAGTACTTCCAGGGCAATCGCGGTACCTTCTCGGAACCGGGCAAGCGCTATTCGACGGTTGGTTTCGGCAGCCTCCAGTTCGTTCTCGGCAAATCTGATGCGCTTCGATGAAGATTCCATGGCGGACTGGGCGGACCGTACTTCGCCAGTCGCCCTTTCTTCCAGTTGTTGTGCGCGCAGTTGATCGCTTTCTTTGCGGACTTTCAACTCGCGCAGCCGGTCTCGCTTATTGAACGAAAAGGTCCACACCAATCCGACGGCGAGGTTGGTCCTGCCTTCGAGTCCGACATTCTGATCAGCCTCTCGAAACACATCGCGGTAGTCGTAGAAAGCACGGCCAAACGATCCAAAAGCGGTGGTGAGAGGCGTGGTCGACCCCTCGGGCAATACGTTTTGCCAACTGGTGGCGGCCCGGCTAGCGGATCCTGCGGCGTTGCTCAGCACGTCCCCGCGATCGGAGAGCGACCGTTCTCCGTGTCCACCCACGCCGCTCAATCGCGCTTCGGCGATGAGCTTGGGACCGAAAAGACCCCAGCGGGAGGCCTGAACGCGATTCTCCGCCACCTGAGATTCCTGGCGCAACGCTTCAACGTCAGGACGGTTTTTCGCGATCTCTTCTGGCTTCTGCGCACCATGTCGTTCCGCGACGGTCCATTCCTCCATGTCATTGTCCGCAGGGTCAAGTAGAACGGCCGAATCCTTGCGAAGTACCACAGCCATCAGGACGCTGGTTTGGCGCCAAACCTCGCGCGCTTCTTCCAGTCGGCTCTTGCTGGCCGCTGCATTGGCTTCCGCCCTGGCAACGTCCGACCCGAGACCTACACCGGCCTCTGCGCGTACGCGCGCAATGTGCTCGAATGACTCGGCGTCTGAGACAAGCTGACTCGCTATATTGACGCCGACTTTTGACAACACCAAGTTCTCATACAGTTCGACAACCCGGAATATGAGTCGCTGCTCAGCGGCCAGCGTGTTGAATACAGCCGCATCCAATTCTTTACGCAGTGCTGCCAGTTCTTTAACTTGTTCACCGATGTTCACTCCATAGGTGAGTGCCATTCCAACTC
>JACPGD010000429.1 GCA_016182645.1 Candidatus Hydrogenedentota bacterium
CAGGAAGGGCCCACCAATGAACGTGTTGTTGCTTGCCGCCGCGGTGTTGGCGCCGTCAATGGGCGCGTATGAAGCCACCTGGGAATCCATCGATTCCCGGCCGAACCCTCAATGGTTCGAGGATGCGAAGTTCGGCATCTTCATTCATTGGGGAGTGTACAGCGTTCCCTCGTGGGGGCCGAAGACGAAATACGCCGAGTGGTACTGGCACGACATGATGAACGCCGACGGCGAAACGTGGAAGTTTCATGAACAGACCTATGGCAAGGACTTCAAGTACCAGGACTTTGCACCGCTGTTCACGGCGGAAATGTTTGACCCGGCGCAGTGGGCCGATGTTTTTGCCCGCTCGGGCGCCAAGTACATTGTGCTGACCTCCAAACACCACGAGGGGTTCTGCCTCTGGCCGAACCAACAGGCCTGGAATTGGAACGCCGTGGACGCCGGGCCGCACAGGGACCTCGCCGGCGATTTGATCAAGGCCGTCCACGAGCGCGGCTTGCGCATGGGCTTTTACTATTCGATCTACGAGTGGTTTAACCCGCTCTACAAAGAGGACGTGAACAAGTTTGTGGACGAGCACATGCTCCCGCAATTGAAGGACTTGGTCGAACGCTACAAGCCGGATGTCGTCTGGCCGGACGGCGAGTGGGACCACCCGAGCTCGGTCTGGAAAAGCACCGAATTTCTCGCCTGGCTGTTCAATGAGTCCTCCGCGCCGAAAGACGTGGTCATCAACGACCGCTGGGGCAAAGAGTGCCGCAACGTGCACGGCGGCTTCGCCACGCCCGAATATGGCGGCATTCCCGAGGGGCACCTCATCCAGACCGGCTTCTTCGAGGAATGCCAGGGCATGGGCCATTCCTTCGGCTACAACCGCAACGAGGACGTCGACAGCTACCGCAGCGCGGCGGAACTCCTTCATCTTCTCATCGACAACGTCAGCCGCGGCGGTAATCTCCTGCTCGACATCGGCCCCACTGCAGACGGCCGCATTCCGGTGATTATGCAACAACGATTGATCGACATGGGCAAGTGGCTGGAGGTGAATCACGACGCGATCTACGGCACGGAGAAATGGGACCAGGCGCCGCAGATGGACAAGGTGCGTTTCACCAAGAAAGGCGACGAGATCTACGCCATCTGCTTGGAGTGGCCGGGCAAGACACTGGAGATACCCAAGCCCGCGGGTGCGGCCGCGGTTGCGGCAACTTTCCTGGGGCACGACGGCAACTTAGACGTTGAAGACACCGGAAACGCATGGAAGATCAGCATTCCGCAACTGAGTCCGGCTGAAGTTCCATGCCAGCATGCATGGGTAATTCGATTGCAGTAGAAGGGAAACTGCGACGCGTTAGTGAGTCTAGTTATCTTCCGCGACCCCTTCCTTGCGCAAAGCCACCAAGAGTATCTTTTCGCGCAGTCATGGCCTTCGTAACTTCATTGTAGACACGCACCTCGAATATGCGCGATGAAGGAGTGCCGTTGGTGGCCTCGACGAGCACACGCAGCTTATCCGAGCGCACGCTCCCGACATCGTGGACGCAGCGGCGGAAGTAGTTGCCGTGGTGTTCCGCGATGGTGCGCCAGCCGCTGCCGTCTGGCACTTCCAGCCGGTAGTCTTTCACGCACTCGGGGTATTGAAAGAGCGGTAGCGTGACGCGCCGGTTGCTGTTGGTGTCGAAGGTGAGCTGGATGGTGTTGAATTCGATAGGGCGCGGCCATTCGAGCAGCAGCCAGGCGGGCAGTTTCTCGGCCGGATCGGAAACCCAGAGGTTCGTCCAGCGATCGGGGCGGTTGGTGCCGCGCACAACGTTTTGCGCCATGAAGGGCGCGCTCTCGGGCGTGAGCCGCATGCAAAAGCTCTTGCCGCCCGTGAAGGGCCGCCAGCGCCGCGCGCCGGGAAGGCTGCCGGGCGTCACGCCGATGGGACAGCGCCGTTCGAGGTCCGAGTCGGTCTCGCTAAACATTTTCCAATAGAGCTTGTGCTGCACGGACGTATAGACGTAATAGAGACTCTCCGGCTCGACCGCCACATCGAAGTTGAAGCGGACCCAATTCTCCCCTTTGGGCACAATAGCGCGCGCCTCGGCCAAATCTTCAGTGCCACGAAAATCCCAGACGTGCGGCGCTCGGCGCAGCCCCAGCCACACCTCCGTGTCCCGTCCCCGCGCCGACTTCAGCAGGAGTTCGACTGAACCGATTCGCCCTGAGGAGACAGGAAAAATTTGCGCGAGCGGCATGCGCAGTTCTTGCTCTGTTTGGGGAGTGGGAAAAACGAGCGCAGCCGAACTGCTCGCTGTTGCCGTGGCCTGTCGCGCGAGATCGAGTGGGTCTTTGTTCACCACACCCGGAATGGAGGCGTCTTGCCGGAGAAGAATCTGCTGGCATTCCGCCGCGTGTTCCTTCGCCACTTTGCGCGGGGTCGTTTGGTATTTCTTGCAGAGCGCCGCGGCCACGCCCACGCCCTGGCCCACGATCGAGCCAGTGGACAGCACGCGCGACGACGCAAACGCCACATACGACCCGCTGATGGGCCGCCCGGCCATCATCAAGTTGTCGATGTTCCGCGAGTACAGCGCGCGCAAGGGAATGCCGTAGGGCATGGTGCCGTAGGCTTCCCAGTTGTCGTCGCGGCCAGGCGGCGGATACGGCTCGGTCCCGCGCGTGAGGATGCCGCCCTGGACGTGAATGTCGATGCCCCAGAGGCCATAGGCAAGGTCATCCGGCTGGAGGCCCGGGTCCTGTACGTGCTGCTGCGTCAGCACAAAATCGCCGAGAATGCGGCGGCATTCGCGCTTGTAGGGCCAGAAGCCGGCAAACTCGAGGCCATAATTGGCGGCGCCGTGCTCGCCCTTATTCTTGATGTGGTCCCACACCCCCAGCAACTGGCGCAGCCCCTCGTGGACAATCGCGTTGTTGTCCTGAATCGGGTGATAGGGGGTGCCGACCTCGATCCACCAGTAGCCGCAATCGATGTTACTATGTCCCCTCCCGACCAAGTCGCTTTCGTTCGGGAACTCCGCCGCCCAGTCCGGCCGCTTGAAGGGGGCCGGTTTCCCCGTATCGACCGCGCGAAAGAAAAGCGTGTTGCCCATCACTTTTTCGTCGGCCTCCGGCGGCGCCAACGGCTCGTTATACTCACTGCGGCCTTCGCGGCCCCAGCGGAAGTCCGCGCCGGCGCGCGACGCCAGCACGCCATCGCCGGTGGCGTCCACAAACAGCGGCGCCTCCAACATAAACGTCTTCTCCGTACCCAGTTGAATGCAATAGACCGCCGCGATGCGGTCCTTGGCCCGCATGTGCACGCGGTGCATGTGCGTGTTGAGCATCAGCGTCAGGTTCGGCTCGCGGATGGCCCACTCGTAGAGCACGAGGTCCCAGTGGCAGTTCATTTTGCCTTCGCGGTACTCGTTGTGGTTGCGCGTGCGCTCTTCGACGTGGAATTCGTCATGGATGCCGCTTTCCTTGGACCACGGCTGGTGTCCGGCGCCGTTCTCCGGATAGAGCCGCACCTCGGACGACGAGTTCCCGCCGAGCATCGAGCGCTCGTGCACGAGCGCCACTTTGACGCCGTTGCGCGCGGCACTGATGGCCGCGCTGGCGCCCGCGATGCCACCACCCACGACCACCAAGTCGAACTGTTGATGGATAGCGTCTGGATCCGTAGCTTGCACCCGTGCTTGCATGACGGCCGGTTCGAGGTGTGGCAACTCCGAACTATCCGGGGCGGCTTGGCCCACGGCGCGTGCACGCAGGGGAATCCCCGCGGCAAAGGCGCCCCCAAACAACGCCGACAACCGCTGCATGAACTCGCGCCGCTTCCAAATCATGTCCCGTTCTCCTTTCGCGATTTGACATTGGCGGGCATTTCCTCGTAGATAGCAGTACATCTTCCTGAATCGCGTGGCGTATTTCCACCCTGGCGAGACAGTAGTCTCGCGCTCGCCGAGCGCGGGACTGGCAGATGCACTTACTTCAATTGTGGGAGTTGCACGCTCGGCGAGCGCTCGACTACTGGATGCAAGAAGAGGAGTCCTTGATGAATTCTGGCTTACTAGCAGGCAAACGCGGTGTGGTGTTGGGCGTGGCGAATGAGAAATCGATTGCCTGGGCGTGCGCGCGGGCGTGCGTCGATGCGGGGGCCTCGCTGATTTTCAGCTATCAAGGCGAGGTGCTCGAAAAGCGCGTGGGCAAACTTATAGAGACGCTGCCGCGGCCCGCGCCCATGTTCCCCTGTGACGTGGGATTGGATGACGAGATTGAGGCGTTCTTCCTGCGCGTGGAAGAACAGTGGGATTCCCTGGATTTTGTCATCCATTCGCTGGCTTTCGCCGAAAAGGACGATTTGAAAAACCCCTTCTTTCAGACGCCCCGCGCGAATTTTGCCAAGGCCCTCGATATTTCGGCGTACTCGCTCGTCGCCGTAACACGCCGCGCCGCGCCGCTCTTCAAGCATGGCGGCAGCATCGTTGCGATGACGTATTACGGCGCGGAGAAGGTGGTGCCGCACTACAACGTCATGGGTGTGGCCAAGGCCGCGCTCGAGATGAGCGCCCGCTATCTCGCCGTGGACCTCGGCCCGCAAAACATCCGCGTCAACTGTGTCAGTGCCGGCCCGATCCGCACGCTGTCCGCCAGCGCCATCCCTGGAATGCGCCAACTCCTCGATGTCAACCAACGCGTCACCCCGCTCCGGCGCAATACCGACGCCGAGGAAGTCGCCCGCTCGACGGTCTATCTCCTCTCCGACCTCGCCAGCGGCGTCACCGGCGAAGTCCTCCACGTCGATTGTGGCTTCCACGTCCTCGGCCTTTTCGCCGCGGAAGAGGAGAAGGAACTGGCGGAGTAGACGCACGCCCTATTTCGCAACGCGGATGGGAAGTGATAGGATTAAGGAAATGAAGGAAGACAAACTCAATGCAAATTGGACAAGCCCGATATACCAAAGAAGAAGCCGCAAAGCGGGGTCAAGATTTGTATTCGCGCATCGTTCGCCCGCAGGTGGAAGAGGGAAATTACGGCAAAGTTGTTGCCATTGATGTCGAATCTGGCAGGTTTGAGCTGGCTGATGATGTCCTTGCCGCCGCGGACCTGCTACGCTCGCAATGCCCAGACGCTCAGATCTGGTTCGTGCGCGTTGGGTATCCTGCACTTCATCGGATGGGATTTGCACACGTTTGACTATGATTGCAGGTGTCGTAACTGCCAATGGAGAGGCGAAAATTAAGCTGATTGTGGCAGCAGCGAAAGGCGAATTAAAAAGCATATCCGCTGTTATTGACACGGGATTTACCGGTTTTCTGAGTTTGCCTTCGACCCAGATTGAATCGCTCGACCTGACATGGTTTGGGCACGCCGAAGCTATTCTTGCTGATGGCAGTGCCCACTTGTTCAATGTCTATTGCGGGACAGTAATTTGGGATGGTGTAGCTCGAACAATTGAGGTTGACGCCGCAGATACTGATCCCCTTGTTGGGATGGGCATGATGTCAGGATACGGGTTGCGCATCGATGTCGTTGCCGGAGGAGCCGTCGTTATTGAAAAGCTTGTGGGATCCGCGCTGTAAGACGTATCAGGATCCGTTCCTGCTACTGTTTACTATAGCATCTGCCCCCAGACGGGCGTGGCCGCGGCTTCAAGGGAGGAAGAACGAATGGGCAAAGTACAGGGCATTGTGGGCGTGGGGATCTTCTGTCTGTGCGCGGGCTGCGCCACGCAGCACGAGCCGGCCATGCAGCAGCGCGCGGCCGCGAGTGTCGCGCAGGGCGAATTCGGAAACTCCCCGGAAGGCGCAAAGGTGACGGCGTACAAACTGACAAATGCCCAGGGACTTAAGGCCGTGCTTATCGACTACGGCGCCATCCTTGTCTCGCTGGAAACGCCGGACAGGAAGGGGAACCTGGCCGACGTCGTGCTCGGCTGCGACACCGTTGAGGGCTACGCCACGGTGAGTCCCTATTTCGGGGCCATCGTGGGGCGTTACGCCAACCGCATCGCGCTGGGGCGTTTTACACTTGACGGCGTTCCGTACACGCTGGCGACAAACAACGCGCCGAACCACCTCCACGGCGGAAAGATCGGATTCAACAAGGTAATGTGGCAAGGGCGGCCTTTTTCGGATGTGCAGGGCGCGGGCGTTGTGTTCACCTACCGCAGTCCAGACATGGAAGAAGGCTATCCTGGCAATCTTGACTGCACCGTGACCTACACGCTGACGAACGAGAATGAACTGCAAATCGAATACCAAGGCACGACCGACAAGCCCACCGTCGTCAACCTCTCGCATCATAGTTATTTCAATCTGAAAGGCCACGGCTCCGGCGACGTGCTCGGCCACGTGATGACGATCAACGCCGACCGCTACACGCCGGTCGACACCACGTTGATTCCGACTGGCCAGATTGCCACCGTGGCTGCAACGCCGCTTGATTTCACGCACCCGGCGGCCATCGGCGCGCAGATCGCCGTGATCGGCGGTTATGACCACAATTTCGTACTGAACAAACGCGGGGACAACCTCTCGCTTGCCGCACGCGTGGCGGAACCGGACTCGGGCCGCGTCATGGAGGTCTACACGACCGAACCAGGCCTCCAGTTTTACACGGGCAACTTCCTCGATGGTTCTTTCAAGGGCAAAGGCGGCGCGGTGTATGAAAAGCATGCTGGCTTCTGCCTCGAGGCCCAGCATTATCCCGACTCGCCCAACCGCCCGCAGTTTCCGTCCACTGTCCTCCGCCCTGGTGAGAAGTACCATCAACGTACGACATACAAGATTTCAGTCGAATGAGAACGATAGCCTGGATTCCCGCCTGCGCGGGAATGACGGAAATCGCTACATGCGTCATTTCCGTGCAGGCGGGAATCCAGGCGTTGCCCGATACTCCAAGATTGCTTCAGCGGGGGTGAATGCGAGCGTTGCGTGGTGACAAGGCTGAACATTCTCGCCTTGGCGGTATTGCTCCAGGGACTGTGCGCGGGCGCAGATGAGGCCGGCGATCTCTTCGAGCGCCAGATACGCCCTGTCTTGGTCGAGCATTGTTTCCCCTGCCACAGCCATCAAAGCACGGAGTTGAAGGGCGGCCTGCTGCTGGACTCGCGCGACGCCCTGCTGAAGGGGACTGCTTGAGGCGCTGCGCCATGAGAACCGAGATCCAAACGCGCCGCTTGCCCCATCTGCGGGGATCAACTTTACTTTGGGCTTGATGCCGCTGACTCACGGCAATTCGTCCGCGGGGCCTGCCGCAGGCAGTCACCCTAGAAAAAGCATTTGGATCGCAGATAACGGTAGAGTAAGGGGGGACGCAATGCGTCCCCCCTTACTCTACCGGTTGAACTGCTGTTTTTTAGGGTCACCTGCCCGAAACCTCGCGGCGGCCCACCACTGCCGCCGCCGCGACAGGTCTAGAAGTCCGAGGATCCAAAGATACGCACGTCGTCGATCACGAAACCGGCCTTGGTATCGTCATCAGCATTCACCGAGTCCACGACAAAGCGCACATAGATGTCTGTGACAAAATTGAAGGATTCGTCGAACATTGCTTCGTCGATGAAGAAACAGGCGGTCTGCCAGGCGCCATCGTTACACAGCACAATTTCAGTCAACACAGGGGTGAAGCTCGTGCCATCCACGGAAACCTGCACCTGAATTGAACCTATCAAGGCGCCGACCAGCGCCCCAGCCCCCGTACCGCCCGTCACATCATAGGGGCCAATCCCTGAATAGTTGGAGCCAGCGGTGAGCAGATTCAAGGCCGTAATGGCCCCGCCACCGTCCACGGAGTCCACCTCAACCGTAGCGCCGCTGCCGCTTACATCAACCAAGGTCAATACGTCGCCCACTGAATAGCCGGCGCCACCGGCAGCAACTGAAACGACGGTGATGCCACCTGTGATGGATGCGGCATCCACATCCAACAGGTAGTCGAAGCACATCGTCACCGGAACAGAAATGGTGCTGCCAAGGGAGATTAGCGGCGATGTGACGCTCCCTGCCACGGTTCCTCCCGTGTCGACGGCGCACGTGGCGGCGCTGCCAAAATAGAAGACGCCGTGTGTGCCGTTCAGCGGCACGATGCTGCACTCGTCGATGGCGTGGTGCCACAGATCGCCGCTGGGCGTCCAGCCGCCGTCATCGCACTCGAAGTCTTCGCGGAAAAGCGGGTCGCCGAAGATGAACTCAATATCCGGGCAGGTTCCCGTGCTGGCGCTTAGCGTGGGCGACTCCGGGATACAGACGCAGTCGTCAAGCACGGTCACCACGCAGGTCTTCTGCACCGCGGCGTTGCCCTCGGCGTCGTTGATGTCGTAAGTCAGCGTGTATTCGCCAGGCGTGGACGTATCGACGCTGCCCGTCTTCACAATCGTGTTGCCGCCCAGCCCGCAGTCATCGCTGGCGTCGGCAGTCGGTTCCGTGAAGGTCGCGTCGCAGGAAATGGTCTGTGTCTCAAATTCGAGCATGATCACCGGTGGCGTTGTATCCACCACGTGCACCGTGCGCGTCACTGTCGTGGCCGCATTGCCCTCGCTGTCCATGACATCGTAGGCGATGAAGTAATCACCGGGAATGCTGGTGTCCACGGCGCCCTCATCCACGATGTACGGCGTCAGATCGCCTTCGCATGCGTCCGCTGCGGTAGCACCAGGATCCGTGAATGTGTCGCCGCATTCCACCGTCATTTCGGTGCCGCCCAAGAGCGTAATGACTGGGGCGGTAGTATCCATTACATACACGTAACGTGTCACGGTGATGGCCGCGTTGCCGGAACTGTCCACGGCATCGTAGTTGAGGAGGTAAAGTCCAGGCGTGCTCGTGTCCACAATTCCACCCTCGCCCTCGCCCTCGCCCTCGCCCTCACCTTCACCTTCGCCCTCGCCTTCACCCTCGCCTTCGCCTTCGCCTTCGCAGCCGCAGTCCGGCCCGCCGCTCGTGGTCACATCCACGTACCCTTCACAGGCGTCATAGGCAACGGCGCCCGGATCGACAAACACCGACCCGCACTCAACCACCATGACCTCGTCCCCAAAGGACACAATGTCGGGGGGACTGGAATCCACAACATGCACCGTCCGCTCGGCCGGCGGCGCGGCATTGCCCGATGCATCCGAGGCATTGTAACTAATGGTGTAGTCAGCAGGGACGTCGCGATCCACGACATCGCCCCCGCTCACGACCGGAACATCCGGATCGCACGTGTCAGTGGCAAAGGCGCCCGGGTCAAGGAAGGGATCGCCGCACTCAATCGTGATTTCCCCTTCGCCCTCGCCGCCTTCCGTGGGGTACACACAAATGTTGTCCACCGCAAACCCGGTGTCGCAATTCACAAGCTCGTCAATGCTGTCGAATCCAAATCGAATTACGACTTCCGCCGAGACGAAATCCGAGATGTCGATGAAGGCCGTGTGCCAACTGAGCACGCACGGTTCACCCTCGCCTTCACCCTCGCCTTCACCCTCGCCTTCACCCTCGCCTTCACCCTCGCCTTCACCCTCGCCTTCACACTCTCCTTCACCCTCACC
>JACPGD010000430.1 GCA_016182645.1 Candidatus Hydrogenedentota bacterium
ACAAGGCATGCAGCAAAGGATACGGGAAGCGGTGACCCTGATTAACGACGACCTCCGGGCGGGGCAGCACGCAGCGGCCTATATGAGCCTACTTTATTTCTTCCTTGGGGGAAGTTTGTCGCTGGCGGATGCCGTGCGGCGCGGCGAGATCAAGGCTGGCCAGGCACGGCGGGCGGAAGGAGCATTGTTTGATGCGCTTGGGCCGCTGACAGCGCGCTTTGGTGCGCGGCTGGAGCAGCGGCTCCGCATGGACGCGGTGCCGCTGCTGCAAACAGCGCCGCCGCAGGCGCTCCCGCCTGAACTTCAGGCGCTACTGGACGATATACTTGCTGAAATGAAAACGGTGTTCGACGCGATCACGCCCGAAATATACGCTGTGCTGGCGGGCGGCGCATGAGTACACTCGTTTCCATCATCATCCCCGCGTTTAACCAACTTGCGTATTGCCGTGGGTGTATTGAATCGTTGCGGCGCTGCACGCCGCGGCCCCATCGCCTGATTCTCGTCGACAATGGGAGCACGGACGGGGTCTCGGAGTATTTTGATTCTGTTGCTGGGGCCGTGGTTGTCCATACCGGGAGGAACCTGGGCTTTGCCGGGGGAGTGAATGCAGGGCTGGCGCGGGCGGAAGGGCACGCCGTGCTGTTGAACAGCGACACGGTAGTGACGCCGGGCTGGCTGGAACGCTTGGAGCGGGCATTGTTGAGCGCGCCGGAGATCGGCCTCGCGGGGCCGCGCACCAACTGTGCCCCCGGCGCGCAGCAGATCTCGGGGCTTCACCTGGCCTCGGTCGAGGCCATCGAGGTGTTTGCGGCGAAGCTGGCACAGGAACAGGCGGGGCGGGTGACAGACGTAACGCGGCTGGTCGGGTTCTGCCTGATGATCCGCGAGGAAGCGCTTCAGCGTATTGGCTTGTTTGACGAACGTTTTGAGATTGGCAATTTTGAGGACGACGACTACAGTACACGCGCGCGCCAGGCGGGCTACCGGCTCGTGCTGGCGGAGGACTGCTTAGTGTTTCACCTCGGCGGGCGCACCTTTGCCGGGATGGGTCTCGAAGGTGACAGTTTTCAGCAACTGCTCGACGCGAACCGCGCACGCTATGCCGCCAAATGGGACGTGCACATTCCCGCGCCGCCGACACCCGCCATGCAGGCGCAACACTATCGTGAACAAGCGAAGGCCGCGCTCGAGGCCGGAAACCCCGGCGATGCGCTGCGCCTGCTGAAGACGGCGGCGGGGGCGGAGCCGGAAAACCCAGCGCACCTTGAGGCGCTGGCTTCATTGCTGCTGCGTCTGGGCCGCCGGGAATTGGCGTATGAACTTGTACAGCAGGCCATCGCGCTGGACCGCTGGCGCCCGTCTGCTGTGGATCTCGCCCGGACGATCGCCCAAGCATTGGGCAAGACCGCGGAGTTCCGGGAGAAAATGCGCGCGCACCGCCCGGGCCGCATGATCTACTTTCTGTGTCCGGACTACGCGCCGCCGTCGGGGGGTGTCCGCGCGATTTATCGCCAGGTGGACGTGCTGAATGCTGCGGGGACCGCAGCGGCCGTGTTGCACCACGCGCCGCCGTTTCGTTGCGACTGGTTTACGCACGAGACCCGGATTACGTGGATTCCAGAGTGCACCGTGACGTCTGAAGACATTGTGGTGCTTCCGGAGGTGTACGGCCCCTTCCTGAAAGACTGGTTTACAAGCGCGCGGCGGGTCATCTTCAATCAGAATGTCTATAACACTTTTGGCGATTTCCCCTGGGACGCCAAACCGCCCTATCCCTACGCGACGGCCCTCGCCGCCCTGGTGGTTTCTGAAGACAATTTCGAGTTCATGAAGCATGGATTTCCGGAGGCGGCCATTCACCGCATCCGTTACGCCATTGATCCCATCCTTTATCATTATGAGGAAGAGAAAAAAGAGCAATTCGCGTTCATGCCGCGAAAGAATGAAAGCGACGCACGGCAGGTGATCCATTTGCTCCGGGCACGGGGGCTTGATCTGCCGTTCGTTCCTATTGAAGGCCGGAGTGCCGAGGACGCCGCGGCCCTGCTGCGCGAGTCCCGATTCTTCCTCAGTTTCGGTCATCCCGAAGGTTTTGGCCTGCCCGCCGCCGAGGCGATGGCCTGCGGCTGCATTGTGATCGGTTACCACGGCATGGGCGGCCGTGAATTCCTGCGCGTGCCGTACGCCTATCCCATCGAGCACGGCGACATTGTTTCCTTCGCGGGCACGGTCGAAGCACTGCTCCCGGAGGACCTCACCTCGCAGGCGCGCGCGGCTTCGGCGTACATCCTCGGCGAATACAGTGAAGACGCCGAACGCGAAAGCATTCTAAGGGCATGGAGCGCCATTCTTGGTGGCGCTTAGGTGGCTCTTAGCTTCGTCCTCCCCGCACTGCGCCCAAAAGAGTACAATGAAACGATGCAGACCATCCTTATTGCCGGTTGCGGTTATGTGGGCACGACGTTGGCCCTGCGTCTGTCGCGGGCGGGACACCAGGTGTGGGCCATCCGCCGGAATACGGCCGCGCTGCCCGATGGGATTCATCCGATTCAGGCGGACTTGCTGAACTTGGAGTCGCTGCGGCCGTTGCCGGCGTATTTCGATTTCGTCTTCTATACGGCGGGCGCCGCCTCGTTTGATGAAACCGCCTACCGCAGTGCTTACGTAGACGGTCTTTGGAATGTCTTGGAAACGCTCGAGGTTGAGGGGCGGCGCCCGCAGCGCGTTTTTTTCACCTCGAGCACGGGCGTGTATCACCAGAACCAAGGGGAGTGGCTGGAGGAGACGAGTCCCACGACGCCGGACCGCTTTTCGGGGCAATGCTTGCTCGAAGGCGAAGAACTGTTGCAAGGATCGATGTTCGCGGGCACGGTCGTGCGTCTGGGGGGGATCTATGGTCCCGGCCGGACGCGTCTGCTCGATCTGGTGCGCGCGGGGCAGGCGGAATGTGTGAAAAGCAGGACAACCTACCTGAACCTGATTCACCGCGATGATGCGGCGGGCATTCTGGAGCACCTCATGAATCTGGACCATCCCGAAGAGTTATACCTGGGTGTCGATCATGAACCTGTGGAACGATGCACGCTGTTGCGGTGGATGGCGGCGAAACTGCGCTTGCCCGCGCCGCGTATGGTGCACGAGCAGGAACAGCACGAGCCGCAGCGTGGGGGCAACCGGCGGTTTCTGAATACGCGAATCAAGAAGACGGGATACAGCTTCCAGTACCCGACCTACCGGGAAGGCTACCGCGAGTTGCTCTGAATCTGGAGGGCGGGCCCGGCCCTGCGATGAAGGTTGGCTGGAGGGACTTGGGTCACGCATAATTCCTGCTCACGAAAACCTGCGGTGGTTCGCGATGCGTTTGCTGGTTCCATGTTGTCTTCTGGGTGCTGTCGGCCTAGCTGTGGCTTTTTCTGGTTGCAGCGTGCCCGAACCATCGGGAAACCCGCCGCCGCGCCCGATCCATCTCGGCATCATCTCGATGGCGCCAAACTTGACGGAAACGGTGTACGCGCTGGGCCTCGGGGAGCGCGTGATTGCGGTGGGGGACTACGATGACTGGCCGCCGGAGGTCAATCAATTACCGCGTGTGGGCGGCTACTTGGACCCCGATTTTGAGAAGATCACGATGCTTTCGCCGGGCATGATCCTATTGCCGGGAAAGCACCAGCAAGTTTCGGAATACGCCGCGCTGAACCATCTGCCCGTACTCAACGTGGACATGGACAGCCTGAAGTCGATTGACGAAGGCATCGCCACGCTGGGCGAGGCGCTGGGCGCGCAGGAGGCCGCGAGCGGCTTACGGCACAAACTGCAAGAGGAGATCGCGGCGGTGCGCGAGGCCACCCAAGGGCTGGCGCGGCCACAGGTGTTGATTATCACGTCGCGCCAGTCGCGGGACCTCAATCAACTGTACACTACCGGGGGCGATTCTTTTGTGAGCGAGTACGTGGCGCTGGCCGGCGGTGACAATATCTATGGCGATTCGACGCAGCGTTATCTGGAGGCGTCCAAGGAGACAGTGGTCGTGAAGGCGCCCGACGTGATCCTCGAGTTTCACGCGGGCGCTCACCTCAGCGAAACGGATCGGGCCGCGCTGGTCGCGGATTGGGACGCGTTGCCATCGCTGCCGGCCGTGAAGGAGCAGCGGATATACCTCCTGACGGAATCGCACGCGCTGCGTCCCGGCCCGCGCGTTGTCGAGATGGCCTGGAAAGTGGCGCGCCTTCTGCATCCCGAAGCGGACCTTGGAACATGAGTTGCCAATTAATCGCGACAGAAGTTTCGTTTGCGTACGAGCGTGATAAGTGTGTCTTGAATGGGGTGGAAGCCACGATTCAAGACGGCTCGGTGACGGGGATTGTGGGACCGAACGGGTCCGGCAAGAGCACGTTCTTGCGGATTCTGGCGGGGTTGCTTCATCCTGATGCGGGCAGCGTCCACCTGAACGACCGCGCGCTGCGCAGCTACAGCGGGCGCGAGCGCGCGCGGTCCATCGCCTTTCTACCGCAGAGTATCAGCCCGGCGTTTTCCCTCAGTGTCTTTGAGGTGGTGTGTCTCGGCCGTTATCCACACAGTAGCGCCTGGGGTTCGCTCAGCGCGCAGGATGTGGCCGTGGCGTCGCGCGCGCTTGTGCAGACGCAGACAGACGCGCTGCGCCATCGCGATTTTGGTTCCCTCTCCGGCGGCGAGCGCCAGCGCGTGCTGTTGGCGAGCATACTGGCGCAGGAACCGCGCTTGCTGCTGCTCGACGAGCCCACCTCGGCGCTGGACATCCATCATCAGGTGGAAGTGATGGCGTTGTTGCGGCACTTGTGCCGGGACGGGTACGGCATTGCGCTGGTCACCCATGATTTGAACCTGGCGGCGCGTTTCTGCGACCGGGTCGTGTTGTTGGGCGCCACGCACTGCATTGTGGCGGATGGGCGACCGGAGGATGTGCTGACGGGGCCGCTGCTAAGCGAGGCCTATGGCAGCACCATCCGCGTTGGCCAGCATCCATTTGCGCCGGCGCCTTTTGTCATGGCCACCCTGCCAGAAGGAGACGGGTCATGAGACCGCGCATGCTGGGTGCCGTCCTGCTCCTCTGTGCGAGCGTGGCCATGGGCTTCGCCAGCCTGGTTATTGGCACGGAAAACATTGAGCTTGGGACCGTTGTGCAGGAATGGCGCGCGGGGCGGCCCGTCGCGGATTCGCCCGCGCTGAGCGTGCTGTTCAACCAGCGCTTGCCGCGCACGCTGGCAGCGTTGTTGGGCGGCGCGGGCCTCGCGTTGGCCGGCGGCGTGTTCCAGGCGTTGTTGCGCAACCCACTCGCGACGCCGTACACGCTCGGGATTGCCAGCGCGGGCGCGTTCGGCGCCTGGATCGCGTTTATTCTCAGCGACGCGGGCTGGTTCGTTTCCGGGGTGCTCGGCATTCCGTCGGTGCAAGTCTTCGCCTTCCTGTTCGCCGGCGCCGACGTGCTGTTGGTGTACATGCTCGCCGCGCGCAAGGAACATTCATCGCCGGCCGTGCTGTTGCTCGCGGGCGTTACCATGGGCATGCTGGCCAATTCAGGCATCATGCTCACACGTTACCTTGCCGCGCCGGATCGGCTGGTAGCGATGGACCGGTGGCTGATGGGCGGCGTCGATGTCCTGGGCTACCGGCCCGTGTGGACACTGACGCTGGGGGTAGCGCCCTGCGCACTCGTGTTGTTGGCGCAAGCCGGTAAGCTGGACCAGTTCGGGTTCAGCGGTGAGCTGGCGGCGGGCCGCGGCGTGAATATCAAATGGCTGCAGATCCTCACGTTTTCGGTAGGGTCGCTCATGACCGCGATCATCGTCTCCGTCATCGGCCCGGTGGGCTTCATCGGCCTGATCGTCCCTCACGCTGTGCGCGCCCTGACCGGTCCGCGCCATTATCTGCTCCTCGCGCTCTCGCTCGTTGCCGGCGGCGGCTTCCTCTGCTTCTGCGACATCATCGCGCGCAAGATCCTCCCCGGCGAGACGCCGATCGGCATCGTCACGACACTCATCGGCGGCCCTTTCTTCCTGTATCTGCTCATGCGCCGGAAATTCACCGATTGGGATGCCTGACTCACCGTCCAATGCCGCCAATTCGTCCATCTTTGGAGATGTTTTCGCGGCTGTGGTAGCATACGCAGGCATTCCCAGATCTTCCCCGGGCAATCGAGTTGTACAAGCCGCCCATGCTTAGCCCCACGCCGCAGTCACAAATGAATTCCCCTCCGGGCGATCATCCCAAAGGATCGGCCTGGTCGATCTATGGGCGCCTCCTTGTTCATTCCTGGCGCTACAAGGGGCGTCTGGTGCTTTCATTGGTGCTGTCGCTGCTGATCGCCGCCGGCTTCGGGACGTTGCTGGTCAGTATGGGGACCGTGATCGATCTGACTTTTTATAAGCCCGTTATTGAGAATGGAGCACTGAAAAAGGAAGATCCAAAAGACAAGATCATTCGCAATATCCGCGAATCCAACGCCTGGACCGAGGAACACCTGCACTGGACGGCCGCGCCGGGATTGGACACGTGGTTTGACGACTTGGTCGTGGACATGCGCCAGGAGCCGCTGCCCTGGCTCAAGGTCTTGAGTGCCTTGGTGGTTTTGCTGTCGCTGCTCATCAATATTGCGCGGTATTTCCAAGAGTATCTTGCCGGGGCGGTCGGCGCGAATATTTCCACCGATCTCGCCGAGGCCATGTATGAAAACCTGATGCGGCAGCCGGTGGCCTTCTTCGAGCGGCACACCTCCGGCGAAATCCTGGCGCGCTTCACCAACGACATCTTCATGGTCAACCGCGGCCTCGCGGGGGTTTTCGTCAAACTCATGCGAGAGCCCTTCAAAGCAGTCGCCTTTGTCGCGTTCGCCCTCTCCGTTGACGTGTGGCTGACGCTCGTCGGCTTTTGTGTGCTGCCGCCGGTGGCGTATGCGCTCGTGCGCATCGGTCAGAAGATGCGGCGGAGCGTACGGCGCTCTCTTCAGAAGATTGCTTCCATGGCCTCCGTGGTCAATGAGACGATCAGCGGGATCATGATCGTCAAGGGCTACAACATGGAGGACTATGAGACTGGCCGCGTTCGCACGGAAATCACGCGGCTGCGGCGCTTCCTGCTCCAGATGGTGCGGCTTGACGCCGCAACGGGCCCGGTCACCGAATTCCTGCTTCTTATTGGGATCGTCGTGTTCGTGTTGCTTAGCGCGCAACGCGTGGTCAGCGGCCAGCTCGATTATGGCGACATCATCATGCTGTTTGGCGCCCTGGCCATGTCGCTTGACCCGGTGCGCAAGCTCTCCAGCGTGAACAACATGATCCAGACCAGCGTGGCCAGTGCGGAGCGGGTCTTCGAGTTCATTGACGTGAAGCCCACCATTGTCGAAGCGCCCGACGCCATTGACATCCCGCCGATGAAACACACCCTAAGTTTTGAGAATGTCCATTTCTCATACAATGGCAAAGAACAGGTACTGCACGGCGTAAATCTCGAAATACGCAAGGGCGAAATGATCGCCCTGGTTGGTTTCAGCGGTGCGGGCAAGAGCACGCTGGCCAAACTAATCCCGCGCTTTTATGAAGCGACGAAGGGCGTCGTCAAAATCGACGGCCAGGATATTCGGAGGGCGACCTTCCGCAGCTTGCGCGATCAGATCAGTATCGTCACGCAGGACACCATTCTGTTTGCTGAAAGCATTCGCAGCAATATCGCTTTCGGCCGCAGCCAATACTCGGACGAACGCGTGCGAGAGGCGGCGCGCGCCGCGAATGCCGCCGAGTTCATCGAACGGTTGCCGGATGGTTACGATTCGCCACTGGGTGAGTCCGGCGGGACGCTGTCCGGCGGGCAACGCCAGCGGCTGGCCATTGCCCGTGCCATTATCAAGGACCCGGCCATCCTGATCCTGGACGAGGCAACCTCCAGTCTGGACTCCGAGAGCGAGCGATTGATCCAGCAGGCGCTTGATGAGTTTATCGAGGGACGCACGGCGGTGGTCATTGCGCACCGTTTGAGCACGATCCAACGCGCGGATCGCATCGTGGTCCTGGACCAGGGGCGCGTCGCAGAACAGGGGACCCACCAGGAATTGCTGCGGAAGAATGGCATTTACCGCCGCCTCTACGACACGCAATTTGGGCCGCAGGAGCAATAGACATGAAGTGGCTGTTTCCTCCGCTCGCGGCGCTCTTGTTACTGCTGGCCGCGTGCGGGCAAGACAGCCTACCCGCCACCAGTGAGGCAGCGCCGGCTGAAGTCGTGCAACTTCCTCCGGTGAAGCCCGCGGCGGTCGCGAGCGCGTCGACACTTGTCACGGCCTACCTTCGTGTCACCGATTTGAAAGGCGCGCCCCTGGCCGGCATCAACCCCATTGTTACGGCCCAACCCAACGCCTTTGACAAGCCTCTGGCGGTGGGCGCGCTGACCGGCGCGGATGGCGCCGGGACCGTGCAGTTTCTTTCCGACCGTACACTTTTTGTCCGCGCCTGGGACCCGGAATTGAGCTGGTTTCCCAACAACTTCTATGAAATCCCGGCCAATGCCGGCAACGTGGCGCGGGACATGGTCATCTCGATGGTCGCGGCCTCCGCGCTCGAGGCGCAGTTCCTGCTCGCTGATGGCACACCCGCCGGGCAACAGGTGGTGCGGCTGATGTTAAGCCACCCGCAATGGGGTCCCTGGTGGCCCGCGCAGGCCCAAACGGACGGTGCGGGCAGCGTGCGCTTTGCGAATGTGCCGCCCGGCGCGTATGCGCTGCGCTTCGAGGTGGAGTCTGGTGCGCACGCTGCCGTGGACACGGCGATGCTACCCCCCGCGGAAACGCTGGTGCTCGGACCTCTCATGCTCCAATGAATCAACGACCGCCGGCCTGCGCGTGATGCCGGCGGCGGGTGTGAGATACTCGGCGGGCGCTGCGGCGTTGCGTCCGGCACGGCGGCCGGATGCTATAGGATTGCACGGACACAACGACGGGAGGGACCTATCATGAACCGGCGGGATTTCCTGCAATATTCGATGGCGGGCGCGTGTGCGGCGGTGACGGCGACGAGGGGGGCCGCGCAGGCCGCCGCGGCGGCGCGCCCGCGGAACATGGTGTTCATTCTCATCGATGACATGCGCTTCGACGGCATGAGTTGTGCCGGGCATCCGTTCCTGCAAACGCCCCGGCTCGATGCCCTCGCAAGTACCGGCATGATGTTTGAACGGGCGTACGTGACCACGGCGCTGTGTTCGCCGAGCCGCGCCTCCATCTTGACGGGGACCTACGCGCACCGGCACGGGGTGTTGGACAACGCCACCCCGCTACCAGAAGAGCTGCCCATCTTCCCGCAGGCGCTGCAGCAGGCGGGGTATCGCACGGCGTTCATCGGCAAGTGGCACATGGGTGGCGAGTCCGATGCGCCCCGCGCGGGCTTTGATCATTGGGTGTCCTTCCGCGGGCAGGGTGTCTATGTGGACCCGCAATTCAACATCAACGGCGCGCGGCAGCAGGTTACGGGCTACGTTACTGACCTCCTCACCGATCAGGCCGTGGATTTTCTAAAGGGCAGTCAGGACAAGCCGTTTTTCCTCTATCTTTCCCACAAGGCGGTGCATGCGAACTTCACACCGGCGCCCCGCCACGCGGGGTGCTATGCGCAGGAGAAATTTCCGCGGCCGGTGTCGATGGCGGACACGGACGAGAACTACCGCGGGAAACCACAGTGGGTGCGCGCGCAACGCGCGAGTTGGCATGGCGTGGACGGCATGTACAACAAGGAGGTCGATTTCGACGATTTCGTGGTCCAATACGCGGAAACGCTGCGGGCCGTGGACGACAGCGTGGGGCGTGTGGTGGACACGCTGCGGGAACTCGAGCTTCTGGACTCGACGCTCATCCTCTTCACCTCGGACAATGGCTTCCTGATGGGCGAGCACGGCCTCATTGACAAGCGGTGCATGTACGAGCCGTCTATTCGCGTGCCGCTCATCGCACATTGCCCGAACCTGATCGCAGCGGGGAGCCACAGCAGCAGCTTGGTCACCAACGTAGACGTTGCACCCACAATTCTGGAGGCCGCTGGTCTGGACGCGCCGGAAAGTTTTCAAGGGCGCTCATTCCTGCCGGTGCTGCGGGGCGAGGAGAGCGGCGGCCGCGAGGTTTTCCTGTATGAGTACTTCTGGGAGCGGTCATTTTCCCAGACACCGACCGTTCTCGGGGTCCACGATGGCCGCTACAAGTTCATGCAGTACCACGGCGTCTGGGACACATACGAGTTGTACGATCTGCAGGCAGATCCGAACGAGATGCACAACCTGCTGGGCGATCTACAGATCACGACGCAGGGCGGCACGCTCGATAATTTGATCAACCACCAGGCCGCTCCAGACCTGCTGGCGCTCATCAAGCGGATGCAAGGCTTGCTGCGGGAGCAACTGGCGGCCACGGGCTGCCGTCCGGAACCGCGGTGGTAGGGTGGATCCGGGTCATCCTGTAAAGCTGGCGTGCCGGAGTTGGAAGACGCAGAAGTACGAAAAGACGAAGAAGGCGAGCGCCAGACCGAGGGCGAAAAACTTGTTGGCGCGGACAAGCGGGCGCACCTCCTCCGAAAAGAAACGGGGCATGACGCAGTAGAGGGTGAGTCCAACCGCGAGCGCCTGGAGCGGTGTGAGGAGCAGGCCGTCCAGGATCGCGCTGATTTGCACCAACTGCACCGGCTTCAGCCCGAAGCTGTAGACAATGAGCATGTTGGAAACGGCAAAGAGCACCAGTACGGTCTGAAACTGCTTCTTCCACGGCCAGGTGACGGTCTTGGGAAACAAAACGCGAGCGCAATCGGAAAGAAGCCGGGGCCAGCCGGCGAACTGGCCCAGCATGGTGCTCATCATGGCGGCCAGCCCGGCCAGCACGAACAGGTGCCCACCCCATTGGCCCCAATGCTCCCCGAAAATGCGCGACAGCTCCATGGCGACGGTCGGGCCGTCGGGCGCGATATGCAGCGGGCCAAGTATACCGTTGCCCGCGATGGCAAATGCGGCCGTTACGGACACGCCAATGCACACGGCAATGCTCGCGTCCACGGTCACCACGCGGCGCCAGCCGCGAATGCGCACTGCATCGGCGGCCGTCAGCGCACGCAGTGCGCCGGCATCCAGCGGTTGACCATAGCTGCGGCCCTTCGCCATGCCATAGCCCGCGCCCAGCACCCAATAGGTGTACCAGACCTGGCTGGCGAAGCCGCCGGCGGCCCAGCCGAGCAGCGGGAGAATCTCACGCCAGGGCCGGTCGGGCGCCGCCAGCTTGGCGCGCGCCCATTCGTGCGGCTGGGGCACGTCGAACGCGAAAAGCCCCTGGATGACTGGGCCGAGGCCGGGCCAGGTGCGCACGGCCACGACAAAGGTGCCAAGAATAATCAGGAGCACTAGCAGCGTCATGACGCGCTTGAGCGGTTCAAAGGCGCCGCTCCATACCAGCGCGATGACGAGGAGTACGGCCACCCAGCCCAGGAGAAACTCTGGCAGCGGAATGAAATAAGCGGCAAAAATGCCGGTCACACTGGCGAGGGCGCCGGTCGAGATGGCCGCGGAACTCACTTGCCCAATAAACACCGGCCAAATGACCCAGTTGCGCGGTCCGGGCGTGCGGCCCATCATGTCGATCATGCCTTCGCCCGTGGTGACCGTATAGTGCGCGCCGGCCAGCCCGATCCAGAACTTGGCGAAAATGGCCCAGAGCGGGACCCAGAGAATGGCCGTGCCAAAAATCGCGCCGGAGCGTGTCGCCAGGATGACTTCGCCGGAACCGATGTATTCCCCGCACCAGACCAGTCCGGGACCCAGGGCCAGCAGCAAGGCCAGCCTGCGCGGCGGGGGCGCGATCAGACTCTTTTCCACCCCATCGCTCAAGGGTGTGCCCTTGGGGTCCAGCCCGATATTCTTCCCATACCTCCCATCCCTGCCCTCCAATCTGGCTTCACGCCAGTTGTGTGCTCAGTTCGTTGAGTTTCTCCAGCTTTTCCGGGTTCAAGTAGAGTTCGAGAAAGCCGCATTGGGTGCAGGCGTGGGCCTGGTGCACCTTAAACCCGGTCGAGAAGAAGCCCTGGGTCTCGGACTTGTAGAAAAGGGGCGTTTCAATGCGCCCGCTGTCCATGGGGCCCCCGCATTTTGGACACCGCGCTGTGATCATAGTTGCTGCTGCTCCTCTCGGCCTGTTGTGCCCCTGCGCCTGGATACCCGGCGGGAAACCCTTATCATATCCAGCGCATGCGTGATACGCCACTTACGCAGTCTGCGGGAACACTTGGGCCTCCACGCCGTGTGATTGTTCCTATGGGTCCTATAGGTCGTATGGGCCAGATGACTGGTGGGTTGCTCTGAATCTCATTCCTTCCCATCATCCTTCCCTTCCTTCCCATTTTCTCCAGCCACTGATCGCTTCTTGCCTTGCAGGTCATATATTCCCCAGGGACAGGGGATGTCGGGCGGGCAGCGTCCGCCCATGCCCGGAGAGGAAGCGGCATGACGGAATATACATATCGCGCGGTGGACTCGGGAGGAAACCCCGTCGAAGGGACGATGGAAGAGTCCTCGGCGCATCGGGTTACGCGGAAATTGCAGGAGCGGGGTCTCACCGTGACCGCGGTCGAGGAACTGCACCAGGAGCGGGGCATCCTGCGGCTGAGCCAGCGATTGACGTGGGAAGAATTAAACCTGGTCACGGACCAACTGGCGGCGATTACGCGGAGCAACCTGCCGCTGGCGCCGGCACTGAAGGCGCTGGCGGCGGACCTTCGGAACCCGCGGCTGAAACCGTTGCTGGATCGGCTCCACCAAGAACTCGAACGCGGCGCCACGCTCGAACAGGCGCTCCTGAAAAACCACCAGTCATTCCCGCGGCTTTATGTGAGCATGGTTCGCGCTGGAGAACAGACGGGCAATCTGGCGGCCATTCTCCAAATTATGACGAGCTACACGACGCGAATGGCCTCGTTAAAGCAGAACCTCGCGGCCGTGCTGACCTACCCGATCATGGTGCTGCTGCTGGGCATGGCGATCCTGAGTTTCCTGATGGTCAAGGTGGTGCCGGTCTTCGCGGAAATCTTCCAGGAATTTGGCGCTCAGTTGCCTGCGCCGACGCGCTTCTGGATCGATGCTTCCGATTTCGTCGTGTGGAATTTCACCAGGCTTTGGCTTACTTTCTTTGGCGTACTTGCCTTCCTCTATGTTGTACGCGCGTTCCTGCGGCGCTCGGCCAATGGCCGGTGCTGGCTCGAGCGGTTCAGCCTGATGATCCCGGTTGCGGGCCGCTTTCACTACCTGCTTTCGTTGGTGCGGTTCACGCGGACGCTCGGCGTATTGCTGGCTTCTCGTGTGCCGGTGCTGGAAAGCCTGGAACTGGCGGGGGCCGCGTCGGGCAGCCCGATTCTTCATCGCGCGACCGAAGAAGCCGTCCTGCAGGTGGCCAGTGGCGAACGCCTCTCCGACGCGCTGTCCAGCACGGGCTTCTTCGGTCACACGTTCTGCTGGCTCTTATCGACAGGCGAGCAGCGGGGCGAGGTCGAGCAGGCGCTCGAGGGCCTGGCCGACTCCTATGAGCGCGAAGCGAACCTCTATGACCGCACCTGGGGCACGCTGTTTGCCCCGCTGGTGATC
>JACPGD010000431.1 GCA_016182645.1 Candidatus Hydrogenedentota bacterium
ACGCCGACGTTGAAGTCGCCGTCGGTAGCGAGGATGACGCGGTTGACACCGCCGCGGATGAAGTTGCCAACGGCGGTTTCGTAGGCGAGCTGGATGCCCGCGCTGCCGTGCGTCGAGCCGCCGGACTTGAGCCGGTTGATCGCGTCGAGGATAGCTTCGCGCTGGTCACCGGGGGTTGGCGGCAGCACCAGCCCAGACGAACCGGCATAGACCACCATCGCGATCCGGTCACGCTCGTCCAGTTGGTTCACCAGCATCCGCAGTGACTGCTGCACCAGCGGCAGCTTGTTCTCCGGCTGCATCGAGCCGGACACGTCAATGAGGAACACAAAATTACTCGCGGGGCGCTCCTGCGCGGGGATTTCCCAGCCCTTGATGCCGACGCGCGCGAGCCGGTGTTCCGGCGCCCAGGGGCAATCGGCAATCGTTACGCGCGCCGCGAACGGCGCCTCCTTATCGGCAGGCGGCTGGTACTGGTAGTCGAAGTAATTGATCAATTCCTCGATCCGCACCGCATCCGGCGGCGGCAGCGTGCCCTGGTTCAGGAAGCGCCGCATGTTCGTGTACGACGCCGTGTCTACATCAATCGAGAACGTCGAGAGCGGGTTCTGCGTCACCGTGAGAAACGGGTTCTCGACGATCCGGGCGTAGGCTTCCGTGTTGTGGCCGGGCCAGTAATTTTGGTTCGGATCATCGTAGGGGTTGCGCCCGTAATACCGCTCCATTTCTGCTTTCGCTTGTGGAGCAACCAAGCGTTCGCTCGTCTCAGGCGCACCTGCTCCCAGCAAGCCACCCTGTGGCGCGCCAGCAGCGGCAACAAGCGCATGCTCCTCTTTGAGCCTTCGCTGTGTCATCTTGCTTGCGAGAGGTTCTGAAGCTCCTTCTACTTTGCTGCCAATTAGGTGAGGAGCGCGTTTCTCGACCTCTTGAAACACGTACGCAACTTCCGCCTGCACTTCGGGACGTTCCAAATCCTTGTCTGTGTACCTATGAAGATCGGGAGTGCCTGCCGGATTGTTGATGTCGCCAACTGCGAATCGTTCGGCACCTTCAGGCAGCGCTTCAAGCATCGCTTTTGCCCTTGCGGCCTCGGGAGAAGAGCCTTCGGCCATCCTAGCCCCACGAGGTACTGAAAATCTGTTAGAAGTTAATTCAACAAAGACCCCAAGGATTAGTAGCACTGCGGCAGAGGCTAACCCGCCAATGAGCGCGGGCTTGAGATACAATCGCGCAAAGTTTCTGGGCCCGCTGTTCCTATGGGCCGCGGATTGCCGGATTTGCTGCCGTTGCGACTCATTCAGCGCAAGATCCTCTTCGATCGTGAAGAGTTCCTTGGTGGCCTCTGCCGTCATTCGAATTTCATAGGTCAGCCTCCGCGCTGCCGCGTCCTTCAATAGCCGTTCCGCGACATCAAGCCGTTCCTTTTCTTCCAACTCGCCCAGGACATAGGCGGTGAGTTTTTCTTTATCGAGTGTGGGGTTCATGGTTAGTTCTCCTGGGCCGGGGTGAGGGTGGCCCGAAGCTGCAGGCGGATGGCGTCGAGTCCTTCGGCGATCAGATTGCTGACGGTGCCGAGGGAGACGCCCATGACCTGGCTGATTTCGCGGTAGGTGAGGCCATTGTGGAACTTGAGTCTACAGGCCTCTTGCTGGTTATGGGGCAGGCGTTCGAGTGCCTGGGCGACGAGGTGGTGCGTTTCGTTGAGCACGGCCACTTCGCCGGGGCCGGCTTTTCCATTCGAGAGGGTGTCGGCCTGACCCTCGAGTAAAGGCGCCATACGGGCCTCCTTCTTGCGCACGTTGAGCGCCCGGTTCCGGGTAACGGTGTAGAGCCAGGGGGCGAGGTGATCGTCGAGCGCGGCGCGGTCCGCTTCGCAGAGTTTTAGGAAGGTCTCCTGGACCACATCGCGCGCTCGCTCGACATCGCCCGTGATACTGGCGGCGTAGCGCAAGAGCGGTTTCTCGAACCTGCGCAGGGCCTCGTCCACCCAATCCGCCGGGGCCAACGTGGGGTTGTTCATGGGCTGTTCCAGACTGTGTTTTGCCGGCTTTCGCGAAAGGCTGACGCCCTTATAACCGTTGAGGCGGGGATTTGTTCAAATTCCAAATGAGGCCACAAGCAGCCACAACCTTGCAGGGGTGTAACGGATACGGTTACACTTTTGGTGTGGTCAGGAGCTTTAGAAACAAAGGCCTGGAACGTTTCTTTGAGGAGGGCGTCATTTCTGGTATTCAGGCGCATCACGCGGAGCGTCTCCGGCTGATTTTGGGCCGCCTGAACGCAGCCACACAGCCCAGAGACATGAATTTGCCAGGTCTTCACTTACATGAGCTCACCGGCAGCCGCAAGGGAACCTGGTCTGTCAGGGTAAGTGGAAATTGGCGAGTGACTTTCCGGTTTGTGGAACAGGAAGCCGTTGGCGTGGACTACGAGGATTACCACTGAACATGAGAATGCATAACCCGCCCCATCCGGGAGAGATTCTGAGGCAGCTATGTCTGGAGCCGCTAGGGCTGAGCGTTACCCAGGCGGCAAAGGGGCTGGGAATCAGCCGCAAGACCCTTTCCAACATCCTGAACGGCCGGGCCGGGATAAGTCCCCAAATGGCGGTTCGCTTGTCGATTGCTTTTGATACCACGGCCGAAAGCTGGATGAACCAGCAAGTCCAGCATGATTTATGGCGTGCCGAACAGAACCGGAAGAAACTGAAGGTTGCCCGCTTTCCTTCGACTCCGCGGGCCAATGTGTGAACAGACTTCCGCAGCGATAAGAACTACCACTGGCGTGGGAAGAGAATCATGGAACGCTATCATTTTGAAGGGACGGACCGGTATTACCTGGATCCGGAGTTGAAGTCGATTGTGAACATCGCGCTGGCGATGGAGAAGCCGCTGCTGCTGACGGGCGAGGCGGGCACCGGGAAAACGCAGTTGTCGCTCGAGGTGGCGCGGGCGCTCGAGATGGAGACGGAGATCCTGCGGTGCAAGAGCACGATTAAGGGGGAGGAAGCGTGCTATACGCAGGACACGGTGCTGCGGCTGAATGACGCGCGCTTCGGCCCGGGCGACACGGGACGCAAGGTGGAGAACTTCTTCGACTACGTCATCTGGGGGCCGATCGGGCGTGCCTTCCGCGCGGACGTGAAGGTGGTGCTGCTGCTGGACGAGATCGACAAGACCGAGTCGGACGTGCAGGACAACCTGCTCGACATTCTCGAGGATTGCCAGTTCACCATCCGCGAGGTGAACCAAACGATCAAGGCGGAAATCCGTCCGGCGATCTTCATCACGTCCAACGCCAAGCGCGAATTGTCCGATCCCTTTCTCCGGCGCTGCTATTGCCACCACATCGCGTTCCCGTCGCCGGACGACATGCGCCAGATCGTGGACCTGCACTATCCCCAGACGAACCCGAAGCTGCTGGAGGCTGCGATTGCGATCTTCTACGAACTGCGCGAGCGCGGTTTCGAAAAACCACCCGCCACCAGCGAACTGCTCAACTGGATCGGCGCGCTCGAACGCACCGGCCAATTGCCCGACCCAAAGCTGCCGCCACTGACGGGTATCCTGTTGAAACGCGCCGGGGATATTCAGCGATTCCGGGGGAAGGGGGCAGCGCGCGAAAGATTCTGAGGCCAGATGCTAAAATAGCGTTCAGAACAAAGAGTGGAGGGCGCGAGACATGAACGCATTCTTAGAAAACCTCGATCTATTCAACCGCAAAGAGCGGTTCTTCCTGCTTGCACGTGCTTTGCAGGACAGCGCCCGATTCCGGTTGCACGAGGAATTCAGGAAGAAACTTTCCAAGGCGGTAGGAGTGGAAGTGCCGGATGATGCATTTGCGGCCATGGATTATCATTTGGACTGGATATTTGCCAGCGCATTCCTCGCCTATCCTGATGAAAATGCCAATGAACATAAGGCTTACATGCGGGACAAGAAGTGTATCGCAGGGAGTCAGGAAGACGTTGATCTCTTGGTAGCGTTTCCTGAGAAGGATGAGGAATCATCACATCTAATCGTGATTGAAGCGAAAGGCGATAGAGCTTGGAGTAATAGTCAGATGAATAGCAAGACCTGCCGTATGAAAAACATCTTCTATCGCGGTACGCAACGACGGTTCGAAAGAATTCATCCTTACTTGGTAATTACATCGCCAAATGAGCCGGTTGGACTCGATGTCAAAGACCTTATATGGATTAAACTCAGGCTTCCAGGGGATAGACTGAGGGCAACTCGGTGTGATGAACGAGGGAGGCCAAAGGCAGGGGGGACCCACTGGAAGACCGTTTCAAGACATGTGCAAACACGCGCCATGAGAGCGGATCTTCGGCATTTTGATCGTCTCATGAACCGAGAATGCGACGCCCCGCCTTTGACAGAAGATGAAATGAGAGCACCGGCGGGCTTGGCTATCACCTATACAAACCATGAGATTGTATAATTGAACCGGAGGTCTTCAGATGCAAGAGCTAGTCGTGGAAATAACGGACGAACTGCGGGAGCAGTTACGGGATCTCGCTTCGCGCGGCGACAAGGGCGAAAGTCATCTGATTGTGGAAGCCCTTGAAGCTTTTCTGGCGGAGCAAGCGTGGCAAATTGCGGAAATCGAGCAAGGACTTGTTGAGGCTGAGGAAGGCCTGTTTGTGGATCAAGAGGAGGCCGAAGCTCTACTGAAAAAGTTCATTCTATGAGGGTGAGGTGGGTCTCAAAAGCCCTCACAAGCCTGGTAGAAGCCGCCAAGTACATTGAGCAGGACAACCCCGAGGCAGCAAGCCATCTGGCAGAGACATTCATTGAAACGGCGCGCAGGCTGGGTGATTTTCCAATGCTGGGACGTGTAGGACGGGTGCGTGGCACGCGGGAATTGGTCGTCCCCCGCACGCGCTACATCATTGCTTACCGCATTGTGGAGCAGGAGGTGCAGATAGTGAGGGTCGTACACACTTCCCGGCGCTGGCCGAAGCGCCTGTAATCATTCACAGTAACGACCCCGTATCAGGATGCATGAAGAGGTGGAGCGTGCGTACCGGCGATGAATGACGTCGGCGAGAGATATTGCAACGGCCTGTTCGTTGACTTCCTCTATCTCCTCCGGGACTATGGCGTGCCGGCGAGTCCGGAGGACTTGCTGGAGTTGAACGCGGGGCTGGAGAAGGGGGTGGTGGAGGGGTTAGACGATCTGTTTGTTTTCAGCCGGCTGGTGTTTGTGCGGCGGGTGGAGCACATGGACGCGTTTGAGCGGGCGTTTCTGCTGTATTTCTATGGCGTGGACGTGCCGCCGGTGGCGGAGGGGGACCTCGAACTGCTGAACACAAAGCAGTTCCGGGAGTGGCTCGAACGGCAGATCGCGGAGGGGAAACTGCCGCGGCGGCAGATCTGGCAGTATGATCCCGAAGAACTGATGCAGAAGTTCTGGGACACGCTGCGCGAGCAACTCGAGGAGCACCACGGCGGCAGCAAGTGGGTGGGGACAAAGGGGAATTCGCCGTTCGGGCACAGCGGCAATGCCGAGCGCGGCGTGCGGGTGGGCGGCGGTTCGCGGAACCGGAGCGCGCTGAAGGTGCTGGGCGAGCGGCGTTACGTGCAATATTCCGACCGGCAGCAACTGCGCGAGGAGAACCTGCGGCAGGCGCTGGAATCGATGAAGCACATGAAGAATGAGGGGCCGCGCGACCGGCTGAATCTGGATGAGACCATCCGGCGGACGGCGAAAGACGGCGGCGAGATTGACCTGGTGTTCGAGCGCGACTTGCGCGACAAGATCAGCGTGATTCTGCTCATCGACAACGGCGGGTATTCGATGACGCCCTTCGTGAACATCACACGACTGCTGTTTGCAAAGTTGCACGAGCGTTTCGAGGATCTGACGACCTACTACTTTCACAACTCGATCTATGAGCGGGTCTGGTCTGATTATCGAAGGCTGCACGCGGTGACGACTGAGTCGCTGTTACAACGCCGGCCGGATGTGCGTGTTGTGATTATGGGCGATGCGACGATGGCGCCGGAGGAGCTGGAGTCTTGGGGTGGGTCGATCTCGTCGTTTGGCGGACGCGCGCAACTGCCGAGCACGTACTGGCTGGACCGGATCGCCGAGAGGTTCAGGCATACGTGCTGGCTGAATCCCGTCCCGCGCGAGTATTGGGGCAACACCTACGGCGCGTATACCTTGAACCGCATGCGCGATCTCTTCCACATGGAAGACATGACCTTGGGCGGGATTAAGGGGATGGTGGAGTTTATGGGAATTAGGAATTAGGAATGAGGAATGAGGAATGAGTGAATATAGGATAGCAGCAGTATTAATTTCTAATTACTAATTCCTAATTATTAGAGCGCGTAGGCTTTGCGGCGGGCGCGCTCGACGGCGTGGCCGACGTTGCGCAGGACGGTAGTGCGGCGTCCGACGAAGAAGAGCCCGACGCGGCGCCAGAAGGGGACGTACTTGGCGAGGTCTTCGCCGGCGACCATGACGACGGGCATCTCGTTGACGAGATCGCGCAGGTTGAGGCAGAGTTCAAGGGCGCCTACGTCGGACAGGGAATCGTCGATGATCACGACAGAGTAGGGCTCCTTGCGGAGGAGTTCGAGGGCCTCGAAGCCAGAGGTGGCCGTGTGGAGGTCGCAGCCTTCGTCGTAAAGGGCCTCGATGAATGCACTGCGCCATGGCTTGTTCTCTCCCGCGACAAGGGCTTTTACGGGCAGGGCGACCATAGCACTCACCGAAAGTGTCAAGTAATCATGCTGAGGCGCGCGCAATTCCTGTGCCACGATCGGAGGGGGCATTGCGGCAAGGATCGGCCGGAAACGAGCAAGTGGCTGTAACGAGTTTGCACAGGAGAAGTGTTAAATTGGGTGACGGGAGGAATAAGTTGTGAGTTCTGAGTTGTGGGTTCTGGGGTGCAGTTCAGATTGCTGAGTGCCGAATGCCCGTGGCGTGTTCTCTCATCCAATACAGAACCCAGAACTCAAATCGAGACGCCCCAGCGTTGGAGTTTGTCGTAGAGCGCCTTGCGGCTGACGCCGAGCATATTGGCGGCCAGGGTCTTGTTCTGAGAACAGTGTTCGAGGGTCTTGAGGACATAGGATTTCTGGACGTTTTCGAGGGAGAGTCCCACGGGGACAAAGAGCCCGTTCTGGTTGTTGAGACTGCCTTCGGACGGCTCGCTTGAGGACTGGTGGATGAGTTCGGGGCCCTCGAGGTCTTCTTCCGCCTCAGAGACGACTTCGGCGCCTTGGGGGCGACGAATCCTGTAGGGCAGGTGTTCAGCGCGGATACTGCCCTCTTCCGCCATGACCGCCGCCTGAGCGATGACGTTTTTCAGCTCGCGGCTGTTCCCGGGCCAGCGGTAGTTTTGCATGAGTTGAAGCGCGTCTTCCTCAATCAAATCGATTTTGAACTCGAATTCCTTGCGAAATTGATCGAGGAAGTGGTACGCGAGCATGGGGATGTCGGAGGGGTGTTCGCGCAACGGCGGCAGCTTGATGCGCAACACCTGGAAGCGGTGGAGGAGGTCTTCGCGGAAAATGCCGCTGTGGACCGCGTCGCGAAGGTCCACATTAGTGGCGGCAATGAGGCGGACGTCGGCCTTCTTGTCTTGCTTTGCGCCGATGGGGCGGAAAGTGCCGGACTCGATGACGCGAAGGAGGGCCACCTGGACGCGCTCTTCCATGGTGGTAATTTCATCGAGAAAGAGCGTGCCTTGCTGGGCCTCCTCGTAACAGCCGACGCGGTTGTCAACGGCGCCGGTGAAGGCGCCCTTGACGTGTCCAAAGAGTTCGCTGGCGACCAGTTCGCTGGAGACGGCGCCCATGTTGACGGCGACGAAGGGATGGTCGCGGCGGGGGCTGCGGGCGTGGATTTCCTGGGCGACGAGTTCTTTACCGGTGCCGGTTTCGCCGACGAGCAAGACAGGGACGCTGATTTTGGCGGCCTTGGCGATAGCATTGTAGACGCGCTTGACTTTGGGGGAAGCGCCGACGAGCACGCCAAAGCGTTTGATTGCAGGCTGTTTGGTCAATACACTACCTCGCTGGGGCTTAGGGCGGGCGTGGAAGTCCGCGCTTCCGTTAACCTGCACGGACGGGGAAGTCCGTGCTCCTCTGTAATTTTATACGCGGTGTACACATTTTTTACATCGGGGAATCTACCAGATCGTGCGGGTTGCGGAGGAGCGCCTGCTTTTATCATTATAATGGCTTTTCTTTGAGGGTCAGGACAGATGAAATCCAGTGGGGACCAATTTCACGATACGCTGCACCAGACACGTGTGCGGCGGGAAATCGCCGCGAATGAGCGGTGTGACTTTGTGGCGCATGCACGGGAGCACTTGGACACTCTACAGCAGCGGGGCGAGGCGGCACAGGTCAGAGCGAAGTCGCTCCGGCGGGATTGCTCGGAATGCGTTGATAAGTCGAAAAGGCGGCTCGAGGAATTGCAGCACGCGGCGCGCGAGCGCCTGGACGCCATCGTGGCGGCGGACGATGAAGCGTGGTATGACGGGCGCGATCAATACGCGGAAACGCTCGACCTGTTGCAGCAGGAAGTACACACCCTCGAGAATTTGTTGGTGTGAAACACGCCTGTGGGGAGGGTCTTAACGTCCTCTCGATCCTTTATGTCCTTTCCGTCCTTTATGTCCTTTCGCCTTCATTTTTCCACAATGGTGATAGGGGATGGTGAACTCTCTGCCTCTGCCTGTTCGGTCCAGGGGCCTCCCAGGACACGTTCGAGGCGGGCGCCCCCGATTTGAATGTCGCGCAGGGCACGAACCTGTTCGAGCTCCGTGTTGAGCAACGCCTGGACACTCCCGAGAACGTCGAGGAAGCCCGCGGTGGTGTCGCCGCTGGCGTAGCGGCCCTGGAGGCTGTCATACGTCTGTTGGGCGCGCGGGAGCAGCACGTCCCGGTAAAGATTGAAGCGGCGCGCGCCGTCCTGCATGTCGAACAGCGCCATGCGTGCTTCGACATCAAGCTCCAGCATGCGGTCACGTTTATCGGCCACGGCCGCCTGCTCCATCTGCCGGGCTTCTTCGACGCTCGCGCGGACACGCTTGCGCCAGACGGGCAGGCTGAAACCAACGGTCAGCATCACTTCGTCGCGTGCCCGGTTTCGCTCGGACATGTAGATTTCCGCAATGCTTTCGCTGATGGCATCACTCCGCGCGGCCGCGATCATGGCGGCATCGCCGCTCACAATCCCACGGGCAGTATCCACCCCGAGCATATACGGCCATTGGGGCGGCATGGTCATGCTTTTCATATCTTGAAATTCGAGGCCCACGGTAATATTGGGGCGGCCCTGTTTCTTGGCAAGTTCAATCTCGTGTCGGCGTCCCTCGATCAGCGCCTCGGACTCCTGGAGGAGCGGGTTTTGCGTGCGCAGCCACGCCATGACGAGTGGAACAGGCGGGGGCGAGGGCTGGGCCGGCGCCGGCTGCGGCCACGGGAGGTCCTCCGCGGTCTCGCGGCCCAGCGCGCTGGCCAGCCGCGCCGAAAAAACGGGCCGTTGCTGAAGAAACTGGTTGTATTGATCTTCCAATTCGCTTTGCTCGATTTGGACGCGCAGCACGTCGGCTTCTTCCGAAATCCCGACCCCATAGCGGGCAGATACGATGTCCTCCATGTCTTTC